>NZ_JAOWFM010000010.1:0-2317 GCF_030333655.1 Citrobacter sp. CK180
CTTCGGCGTTGTAAGGTTAAGCCTCACGGTTCATTAGTACCGGTTAGCTCAACGCATCGCTGCGCTTACACACCCGGCCTATCAACGTCGTCGTCTTCAACGTTCCTTCAGGACTCTCAAGGAGTCAGGGAGAACTCATCTCGGGGCAAGTTTCGTGCTTAGATGCTTTCAGCACTTATCTCTTCCGCATTTAGCTACCGGGCAGTGCCATTGGCATGACAACCCGAACACCAGTGATGCGTCCACTCCGGTCCTCTCGTACTAGGAGCAGCCCCCCTCAGTTCTCCAGCGCCCACGGCAGATAGGGACCGAACTGTCTCACGACGTTCTAAACCCAGCTCGCGTACCACTTTAAATGGCGAACAGCCATACCCTTGGGACCTACTTCAGCCCCAGGATGTGATGAGCCGACATCGAGGTGCCAAACACCGCCGTCGATATGAACTCTTGGGCGGTATCAGCCTGTTATCCCCGGAGTACCTTTTATCCGTTGAGCGATGGCCCTTCCATTCAGAACCACCGGATCACTATGACCTGCTTTCGCACCTGCTCGCGCCGTCACGCTCGCAGTCAAGCCAGCTTATGCCATTGCACTAACCTCCTGATGTCCGACCAGGATTAGCTGACCTTCGTGCTCCTCCGTTACTCTTTAGGAGGAGACCGCCCCAGTCAAACTACCCACCAGACACTGTCCGCAACCCGGATCACGGGCCCACGTTAGAACACCAGCCATTAAAGGGTGGTATTTCAAGGGCGGCTCCATGCAGACTGGCGTCCACACTTCAAAGCCTCCCACCTATCCTACACATCAAGGACCAGTGTTCAGTGTCAAGCTATAGTAAAGGTTCACGGGGTCTTTCCGTCTTGCCGCGGGTACACTGCATCTTCACAGCGAGTTCAATTTCACTGAGTCTCGGGTGGAGACAGCCTGGCCATCATTACGCCATTCGTGCAGGTCGGAACTTACCCGACAAGGAATTTCGCTACCTTAGGACCGTTATAGTTACGGCCGCCGTTTACCGGGGCTTCGATCAAGAGCTTCTCCCGAGGGATAACCCCATCAATTAACCTTCCGGCACCGGGCAGGCGTCACACCGTATACGTCCACTTTCGTGTTTGCACAGTGCTGTGTTTTTAATAAACAGTTGCAGCCAGCTGGTATCTTCGACTGATTTCAGCTCCATGGGTAAACCACTTCACCTACATATCAGCGTGCCTTCTCCCGAAGTTACGGCACCATTTTGCCTAGTTCCTTCACCCGAGTTCTCTCAAGCGCCTTGGTATTCTCTACCTGACCACCTGTGTCGGTTTGGGGTACGATTTCGTGTTACCTGATGCTTAGAGGCTTTTCCTGGAAGCAGGGCATTTGTCACTTCAGCACCGTAGTGCCTCGTCATCACGCCTCAGTGTTAAAGTGCACCGGATTTGCCTGGAGCACACACCTACACGCTTAAACCGGGACAACCGTCGCCCGGCCGACATAGCCTTCTCCGTCCCCCCTTCGCAGTAACACCAAGTACAGGAATATTAACCTGTTTCCCATCGACTACGCCTTTCGGCCTCGCCTTAGGGGTCGACTCACCCTGCCCCGATTAACGTTGGACAGGAACCCTTGGTCTTCCGGCGAGCGGGCTTTTCACCCGCTTTATCGTTACTTATGTCAGCATTCGCACTTCTGATACCTCCAGCATGCCTCACAGCACACCTTCAACGGCTTACAGAACGCTCCCCTACCCAACAACGCATAAGCGTCGCTGCCGCAGCTTCGGTGCATGGTTTAGCCCCGTTACATCTTCCGCGCAGGCCGACTCGACCAGTGAGCTATTACGCTTTCTTTAAATGATGGCTGCTTCTAAGCCAACATCCTGGCTGTCTGGGCCTTCCCACATCGTTTCCCACTTAACCATGACTTTGGGACCTTAGCTGGCGGTCTGGGTTGTTTCCCTCTTCACGACGGACGTTAGCACCCGCCGTGTGTCTCCCGTGATAACATTCTCCGGTATTCGCAGTTTGCATCGGGTTGGTAAGCCGGGATGGCCCCCTAGCCGAAACAGTGCTCTACCCCCGGAGATGAATTCACGAGGCGCTACCTAAATAGCTTTCGGGGAGAACCAGCTATCTCCCGGTTTGATTGGCCTTTCACCCCCAGCCACAGGTCATCCGCTAATTTTTCAACATTAGTCGGTTCGGTCCTCCAGTTAGTGTTACCCAACCTTCAACCTGCCCATGGCTAGATCACCGGGTTTCGGGTCTATACCCTGCAACTTAACGCCCAGTTAAGACTCGGTTTCCCTTCGGCTCCCCTATACGGTTAACC
>NZ_JAOWFM010000011.1:0-285 GCF_030333655.1 Citrobacter sp. CK180
TGCGAAAATTTGAGAGACTCATACACACTTTACGTGTGTCGTTTCAATTTTCAGCTTGATCCAGATTTTTAAAGAGCAAATATCTCAAACGTCACCCGAAGATGAGTTTTGAGATATTAAGGCAGGTGACTTTCACTCACGAACCAGCAAGTGGCGTCCCCTAGGGGATTCGAACCCCTGTTACCGCCGTGAAAGGGCGGTGTCCTGGGCCTCTAGACGAAGGGGACACTGAAGTCTCAATCGCAAGACGCCTTGCTTCTTTCTTTTCATCAGACAATCTGTGTG
>NZ_JAOWFM010000012.1:0-322 GCF_030333655.1 Citrobacter sp. CK180
GCCTTCATGCCAAAGTGCCACTGATTGCCTTTCTTGGTCTGATGCATCTCCGGATCGCGTTGCTGCTCTTTGTTCTTGGTAGAGCTGGGTGCCTCAATGATGGTGGCATCCACCAAAGTGCCTTGGGTCATCATGACGCCTGCTTCGGCCAGCCAGCGATTGATGGTCTTGAACAATTGACGGGCCAGTTGATGCTGCTCGAGCAGGTGGCGGAAATTCATGATGGTGGTGCGATCCGGCAGGGCGCTATCCAGGGATAATCGGGCAAACAGGCGCATGGAGGCGATTTCGTACAGGGCATCTTCCATGGCACCGTCGCTCA
>NZ_JAOWFM010000013.1:0-216 GCF_030333655.1 Citrobacter sp. CK180
AGCATATCGCTGTCTCCGGCAACAACGCCCTCTCCTTCAACCGTGATTGTCTTTCCTGTTTCGTCTGCCAGGGGCTCGAATAACTCACGTAATTCATTCAGTTCGGCTGCCAGATCTACATCATGTTTATCCAGCTGCAGCAGACCATGCTCTGAACGTGCCAGAAAAAGCATGTCACTGGTCATTCGTGACAACCTTTTCAGTTCTTCCAGGTTA
>NZ_JAOWFM010000014.1:0-242 GCF_030333655.1 Citrobacter sp. CK180
TATCTCTGCTCTCACTGCCGTAAAACATGGCAACTGCAGTTCACTTACACCGCTTCTCAACCCGGTACGCACCAGAAAATTATTGATATGGCCATGAATGGCGTTGGATGCCGGGCAACTGCACGCATTATGGGCGTTAGCCTCAACACGATTTTACGTCACTTAAAAAACTCAGGCCGCAGTCGGTAACCTCGCGCATACAGCCGGGCAGTGACGTCATCGTCTGCGCGGAAATGGACGAA
>NZ_JAOWFM010000015.1:0-206 GCF_030333655.1 Citrobacter sp. CK180
GTTAGCGCGTTGATCGATACCGAAGGTATTCCAGGGTTTGAGGGAGTGATTCATAGACGCTTTCCTGATGCAAAATCGCGTCTAGTTTACCGCATATGCAACAGTATGGCTTGTGGTTATGTAGGTGGGATAAGGCGCAGCCGCCATCCGGCTGCACCCGGGCGCATGAACGCAAAAAGGCCATCCCTCAGGATGGCCTCTTCACT
>NZ_JAOWFM010000016.1:0-270 GCF_030333655.1 Citrobacter sp. CK180
TACAGGCTTGTAGCTCAGGTGGTTAGAGCGCACCCCTGATAAGGGTGAGGTCGGTGGTTCAAGTCCACTCAGGCCTACCAGATTTTCCCTGAATACTGCGTTGTGAAATGACTCACATACTTTAAGTATGCTTCGTCATTCCACGCCTTGTCTCAGGAAAAATCATCGGTAAGAGGTTCTGACTGTACTGTATGGGGCTATAGCTCAGCTGGGAGAGCGCCTGCTTTGCACGCAGGAGGTCTGCGGTTCGATCCCGCATAGCTCCACCAT
>NZ_JAOWFM010000017.1:0-271 GCF_030333655.1 Citrobacter sp. CK180
GATGCCAAGAGTGGCCTGACCCACAGCCTAGTCACCACCGCGGCCAACGAGCATGACCTCAATCAGCTGGGTAATCTGCTTCATGGAGAGGAGCAATTTGTCTCAGCCGATGCCGGCTACCAAGGAGCGCCACAGCGCGAGGAGCTGGCCGAGGTGGATGTGGACTGGCTGATCGCCGAGCGTCCCGGCAAGGTAAAAACCTTGAAGCAGCATCCGCGCAAGAACAAAACGGCCATCAACATCGAATACATGAAAGCCAGCATCCGTGCCA
>NZ_JAOWFM010000018.1:0-311 GCF_030333655.1 Citrobacter sp. CK180
TCGGGTCGTTAGCTCAGTTGGTAGAGCAGTTGACTTTTAATCAATTGGTCGCAGGTTCGAATCCTGCACGACCCACCAATTTAAAATTGGTGCCGAGTAAAATCTTTCAGGTAACACCCGTATGGGTCGTTAGCTCAGTTGGTAGAGCAGTTGACTTTTAATCAATTGGTCGCAGGTTCGAATCCTGCACGACCCACCATCCTGAATGATTAAGCATTAAAATCCCGCAAGGGGTCGTTAGCTCAGTTGGTAGAGCAGTTGACTTTTAATCAATTGGTCGCAGGTTCGAATCCTGCACGACCCACCAATGT
>NZ_JAOWFM010000019.1:0-643 GCF_030333655.1 Citrobacter sp. CK180
AGCTGATAGAAACAGAAGCCACTGGAGCACCTCAAAAACACCATCATACACTAAATCAGTAAGTTGGCAGCATCACCTGGAAAATATACGAAAAGCTGCTTTGTTAATCATGCCAGCTGGGAATATGAAATGATTGAAAAAACGGAGGGATTACTGGAACCCTACAGAGAATTACTTGAGTTCTACCATGCTGCATATATCGAACTGGGACGAAAAGTCCGTCAATACTCAAAATCAGAGGTGGCACAATGACCGATGTAACAATGAATGAAAGCGAGCATAAGGTACCTGACGTAAATACCCGCTCCCCTCATGCGTCCGATAATAGCCGTAGGGTCGTGCAAAGTAAAAATGAACATTACGGCATGGCTACAGTAACTATTACCCCAGGCACGCCAGACTTTAACCGATTTCTCACGGCACGTAATCGTTCCGTAATAAGAGGGTTTGATGATGTCAGTATTGCCATTTCATCCTTATTCAGAACGGTCAATGCAGTTAAGCACCCCGAACTAGTGCAGGCAATTCAAGACTGGTTCAATGAATTGCACGAAGAAAATAATCTAAGGAAGGTGCGAATAAGCAGGTCATTTCTTCCCAAGCTGACTCGCTGATTAAAATTTCGCGGATCTGGGCCGATTTT
>NZ_JAOWFM010000020.1:0-265 GCF_030333655.1 Citrobacter sp. CK180
ATGGTGGAGCTATGCGGGATCGAACCGCAGACCTCCTGCGTGCAAAGCAGGCGCTCTCCCAGCTGAGCTATAGCCCCATATGATGTAGTTAAACCTCATCCCCAATTCGTTTCCGGGCGCGGCGTGGTGAAGCGAAGCATACTGAAGTATGCGAGCTTTGCCACAACAAAGCACGGGAGCGAATTTGGTAGGCCTGAGTGGACTTGAACCACCGACCTCACCCTTATCAGGGGTGCGCTCTAACCACCTGAGCTACAAGCCTGTA
>NZ_JAOWFM010000021.1:0-221 GCF_030333655.1 Citrobacter sp. CK180
AAAACATGGCAACTGCAGTTCACTTACACCGCTTCTCAACCCGGTACGCACCAGAAAATCATTGATATGGCCATGAATGGCGTTGGATGCCGGGCAACCGCCCGCATTATGGGCGTTGGCCTCAACACGATTTTCCGCCATTTAAAAAACTCAGGCCGCAGTCGGTAACCTCGCGCATACAGCCGGGCAGTGACGTCATCGTCTGCGCGGAAATGGACGAA
>NZ_JAOWFM010000022.1:0-151611 GCF_030333655.1 Citrobacter sp. CK180
AAATCGGCCCAGATCCGCGAAATTTTAATCAGCGAGTCAGCTTGGGAAGAAATGACCTGCTTATTCGCACCTTCCCTAAACAAATGCTGAATTAGGTGATTATTTCAACGTTAACGTCAGGATTTTTCCGGTACGGGATTTCAGACTATGAAAAAGCGTCACAAAACGATGAGGCAATGTGAATTTATTTCAAGGGTGATGAATTTTTCTCGGTTGTCAGTGAGCAGGTTGCATGTCATTTTTAGACGCATAGCCATCCAGAAGTCTAAACTTCAAATAATAAATTATCACGTCAGGCAACTAATGCCGGGTGAATGAGGAGATCACATGCAAAAACAACAGGCCCCGTTTCGCGCAGACATCGTCGGCAGTTTTTTACGCCCGGACACGATCAAACAAGCTCGTTTGCAATTTGCACGCGGTGAAATAACGGCGCAACAATTGCGTGCGGTGGAAGATGACGCTATCCGCACCGTTGTGGAACAGCAGTGTGCCTGCGGGCTGCATGTTGTCACGGATGGCGAGTTTCGCCGCGCCTGGTGGCATTTTGATTTCTTCGATGGACTGCAAGGCGTTGAACGCTATGACGCTGAGAAGGGGATCCAGTTTAATGGCGTGCAGACAAAAGCGCACGGCGTGCGCGTTACCGGAAAACTGGGGTTTGGCGATCACCCTATGCTGGAAGACTTCCGCTATCTGAAAAGCATTAGCGGTGCAGCCGAGCCCAAAATGACCATTCCATCCCCCAGCGTGCTGCATTTCCGTGGCGGGCGCAAAGATATCGATGCTACCGTTTATCCGCATCTGGATGCTTATTTCGATGATTTGGCTACCACCTGGCGCGATGCGATTTATGCTTTTTATGAAGCTGGCTGTCGTTATCTGCAATTGGATGACACCGTCTGGGCTTACTTGTGCTCCGACCAGCAACGTCAGCAGATTCGTGAGCGGGGTGACGATCCTGACGAGCTGGCGCAGATTTATGCCCGCGTGATTAACCGTGCGCTGGAGGATAAACCAGCCGATCTGACGGTCGGGCTGCATGTTTGCAGGGGAAATTTCCGTTCGACGTGGATCTCTGAAGGGGGCTATGAACCGGTGGCGGAAGTGTTGTTCGGCACGGTGAACGTTGATGCGTTTTTCCTGGAATATGATAACGATCGCTCCGGTGATTTCGCGCCGCTGCGCTTTGTTCGGCCCGGACGTCAGCAGGTGGTTCTGGGACTGGTGACCACGAAAAACGGCGAGCTGGAAAACCCGGAAGGGGTGAAAGCCCGCTTGCAGGAGGCAGAGCGCTATGTCGCAAAAGAGCAGATCTGCCTTAGCCCACAGTGCGGATTTGCCTCCACGGAAGAGGGGAATACGCTGACGGAAGCCCAACAATGGGGCAAAGTACGCCTCATCACCGAAATCGCCAGTCAGGTCTGGTAAGTTGCCTCTCTTTGTTACACAGCGTTGCACATTCGTAATGCAACGCTGTTTCATTCTGGATCATTTTCCTCGTTGTATTTCCCGCCTTGTGGTTTCCGATTTTCTTGTTTCAGCCCCGTTGTCGGTTAATAAATTGATATTTATAGACATTTAAAAATCTGGCATCGATTTTGCCTTATCACTTCTGAACATCCTTAATTTGCACCATTTGCCCGTCCGGTTGCACCGGGACTTCCAGCAAGCTTAATTTCAGGAGTGAAACTATGCAGCGTCGTACATTATTAAAAGCCTTTGCACTGTCCGCCTCGGTGGTTGCGATAGGGCTGAGCTTTAGCGTTCAGGCGGCCGATACGATTAAGGTCGGCATCATGCATTCGCTATCCGGCACGATGGCCATTTCGGAAACCCCGCTTAAAGATATGGCGTTGATGACGATTGATGAGATCAATGCTAAAGGCGGCGTGCTGGGCAAAAAGCTGGAACCGGTGGTGGTTGATCCGGCCTCAAACTGGCCGTTGTTTGCAGAGAAAGCGCGTCAGCTGCTGAGCCAGGATAAAGTCGCGGTCGTGTTTGGCTGCTGGACGTCGGTATCGCGTAAATCGGTGTTGCCGGTATTTGAAGAGTTAAACGGGCTGCTGTTTTACCCTGTGCAATACGAAGGGGAAGAGTTATCGCCGAATGTTTTCTATACCGGCGCAGCGCCAAATCAGCAGGCTATTCCGGCTGTCGAGTATCTGATGAGTGAAGACGGCGGCAGCGCGAAACGCTTTTTCCTGCTGGGAACCGATTATGTCTACCCTCGTACCACCAATAAGATCCTTCGCGCCTGGCTGCATGCCAAAGGCGTCGAGGATAAAGATATTGAAGAGGTGTATACCCCGTTCGGACACAGCGATTACCAGACTATCGTCGCCAATATCAAAAAATTCTCTGCGGGCGGCAAAACGGCGGTGGTCTCCACCATTAACGGCGACTCAAATGTTCCGTTCTACAAAGAACTGGCGAATCAGGGGATAAAAGCGACAGACGTGCCGGTCGTGGCATTCTCGGTCGGTGAAGAGGAGTTGCGCGGTATCGATACCAGACCGCTGGTGGGCAACCTGGCGGCGTGGAACTATTTTGAATCTGTCGACAACCCCACTAACCAGAAATTCGTTGCGGATTACCGGGCATACGCCAAAGCGCATAAGCTGCCGAATGCCGACACCGTCGTGACCAACGATCCGATGGAAGCGACCTATGTGGGCCTGCATATGTGGGCGCAGGCAGTAGAAAAAGCCGGTACGACCGACGTCGATAAAGTTCGCGAGGCGATGGCAGGGCAATCCTTCGCTGCGCCGTCTGGCTTTACCCTGACGATGGACGCCACCAACCACCATCTGCATAAACCCGTCATGATCGGCGAAATTGAAGATAACGGCCAGTTCAATGTGGTATGGCAAACCGACGAACCGGTTCGCGCCCAGCCCTGGAGCCCGTTTATCGCCGGTAACGATAAAAAATCAGACCAGCCTGTTAAAACCGCCAGCAACTGATCTTTTGCCCTCCTGCGGGAGGGCACATTCTGGAGAACACTTTCATGAAAGCCATGCGCTTTATTCGGGGTGTGTTGCTAATGACGTGGCTGGTGCCGTGGATCGTGCAGGCAACCGATGCCGATGTGTTTGTTGGCGCCAGCCGGGCGCAACAGGCGACGTTATTAGAACAATGGGCCATCACGCCTGAGGCGCAGCGTTTGCCTTTGTTGAACGCATTAGCGCGTGAGAATGTGCTGACTGATAGCGCAAAGCACGCTTTCATTCGGCAGGGTACGCAGGTTCTGCCGCTCGGCGCTGTCGCCGCGCCCGATGGCGAACTGAAAAAGGTTCGTCTGACTAACCGTCTGCGAAACCTGGTCAGCGGGGCGTTAGCCACGCATCAACTATTAAGTGACAATGTCACGGAAAGAGCCGCTGCCGCCAGCCTGTTACAGCGGGAGGCCACGCCCGCGATGCTGCCGCTTTTACAGCAGCGGCTGGCGCAGGAAACGGAAAGCGAAGTGACATCACGTCTGGAGATTGCGCTGGCTAACCTGCAACTGGTGAGTCCTTCCGCTGACGTCCGGCGTCAGGCGATTGTCTTACTGGGGCAGTCGGGCGACCCGGAAACGCAATCACGCCTGCAACCCTTTACGGATGCTGAACATGAACCGGATGCGCGTGTTCGCGAGGCCGCGACAGAAAGCCTGAACGCAATCGCGCAGCGGATGGTGATTGGCGATCTCCTGGGGCAGGCGTTTATGGGGCTGTCGCTGGGATCGATTCTGCTGCTGGCGGCCCTGGGGCTGGCGATCACCTATGGATTACTGGGCGTAATCAATATGGCGCACGGTGAAATGCTGATGCTTGGCGCGTACAGCACATGGATGGTTCAGCAATTTATGGGGCAGTTCATGCCACAGTGGCTGGCGTTTTATCCCGTTGTGGCGTTGCCGGTTGCCTTCCTGATCGCTGCCGGAACTGGAATGGCGCTGGAGCGCGGCATTATTCGCCATCTTTATGGTCGTCCTCTCGAAACGCTGCTGGCGACCTGGGGGATTAGCCTGATGCTGATCCAACTGGTACGCATGACCTTTGGCGCGCAAAACCTGGAGGTTGCCAACCCTGCGTGGCTTTCTGGCGGGGTGCAGGTCTATGCCAACCTGACGTTGCCCTGGAACCGTATCGTGGTGCTGGGGTTCGCCATGCTGGTGCTGTTTTTCACCTGGCTATTGCTGAATAAAACCCGCCTCGGGATGCGCGTTCGCGCGGTAACGCAGAACCGCAGTATGGCGGCGTGTTGCGGCGTGCCGACGGGGCGCGTGGACATGCTGGCGTTTGGCCTCGGGTCGGGTATCGCCGGATTGGGCGGCGTGGCCTTGTCGCAACTGGGCAACGTCGGGCCGGAACTGGGTCAGGGATACATTATTGATTCATTTTTAGTGGTGGTGCTCGGTGGCGTCGGACAACTGGCGGGAAGCGTGGCAGCCGCATTTGGGTTGGGTATCTTCAATAAGATTCTGGAACCGCAAATGGGCGCGGTGCTGGGCAAAATCGTCATTCTGATTGCGATCGTTCTGTTTATCCAGAAACGGCCTCAGGGATTGTTTGCGCTGAAAGGGAGGGTTATTGATTAATGACCATGCCAATGACATTAACACTGGCGCGTAGAGCGCCGCGTACTGTCCAGGTTTTTGGCCTTTGCCTGCTGGCGGCGCTGCTGATTCTGCCTTTTCTGGCGCTGCTGCCTGCGGAACACCCGCTGGCTGTCCCGGTCTGGGTGTTAACGCTGGCCGGGAAGATCCTCTGTTACGCCATTGTCGCTGTGGCGCTGGATCTGGTGTGGGGTTATGCCGGAATGCTGTCGCTGGGGCACGGTATTTTCTTTGCGCTGGGCGGGTATGCGATGGGAATGTATCTGATGCGTCAGGCTTCTGGCGACGGACTTCCCGCGTTTATGTCTTTCCTCTCCTGGAGTGAATTACCGTGGTTCTGGTGGGGAACGCAGCACTTCGCCTGGGCGATGCTGCTGGTCGTGCTGGTTCCGGGACTGCTGGCGCTGGTGTTCGGCTATTTTGCCTTTCGCTCAAAAATCAAAGGCGTCTATTTTTCCATTATGACCCAGGCGCTGACGTTCGCAGGCATGCTGCTGTTTTTCCGTAACGAAACCGGGTTTGGCGGCAATAACGGGTTTACGGGGTTTACCACGTTGCTGGGCTTTCCTGTTGCGGCGACCTCCACGCGCGTTGCGCTGTTTCTCGCGACCGTCATATTACTGGTGCTGGCGCTGTGGCTGGGGTATCTCCTTGCGCGCAGTAAGTTTGGCCGCGTTCTGACCGCCGTGCGCGATGCGGAAAATCGCCTGATGTTTTGTGGGTACGATCCGCGTGGCTTCAAACTGCTGGTATGGACGCTCTCCGCTGTTCTGTGCGGTCTGGCGGGCGCTCTGTACGTTCCTCAGGTCGGCATCATTAACCCCAGCGAAATGTCGCCGACCAACTCTATTGAAGCGGCCATCTGGGTCGCGCTGGGCGGGCGCGGCACCTTAATTGGCCCGGTGTTTGGCGCAGTGCTGGTGAACGGCGCTAAAAGTCTGTTTACGGTGATTATGCCGGAGTACTGGCAGCTGTTTCTCGGCCTGATCTTTATTGGCGTTACGCTGTTTTTACCGCGCGGCGTCATTGGTCTGTTTCGCAAAGGAGAAAAATGATGCAACCGGATGACGGACTTTTTACCCGCCAGTTGCCGGGGGATCGTTTTCGCGATCAAACAGACCCGGTTCTGCAACTGGAAGGGATCAACGTCAATTTTGACGGCTTCCAGGCGCTGACGGATTTAACCCTGAACATTGGCGTGGGGGAATTGCGCTGCGTTATTGGCCCTAATGGCGCCGGAAAAACCACCTTAATGGATGTGATTACCGGTAAAACCCGGCCGCAAAGCGGACGCGCGATTTACGATCAGTCCACGGACTTAACTTCGCTCGATCCTATCGCGATTGCCCGCCAGGGCATTGGGCGTAAATTTCAGAAACCGACCGTGTTTGAGGCCTTGACGGTGGAGGAGAATCTGGAACTGGCGATGAAAGAGGATAAATCCGTCTGGGCCACGTTAAGAGCGCGCCTCTCGGGCGAACAGCGGGATCGCATTGACGAGATGCTCGGGTTATTGCGTCTGGGCGCGGAGCGTGGGCGTCGCGCCGGGCTGCTTTCGCACGGACAAAAGCAGTTTCTGGAAATCGGTATGCTGCTGGTACAGGAGCCGCACCTGCTGTTACTGGATGAACCTGCGGCGGGAATGACGGACGCGGAAACGGAGTATACCGCCGAGCTGTTCCGCACTCTGGCGGGGAAACACTCGCTGATGGTGGTGGAGCATGACATGGGGTTTGTCGAAACCATTGCCGACCATGTCACCGTTTTGCATCAGGGGCGCGTGCTGGCGGAAGGAAGCCTGCGCGACGTCCAGGCCAATGAACAGGTTATTGAAGTTTACCTCGGGCGATAGGGAGGACGGATGTTACAGGTGAATGAACTGAATCAATATTACGGCGGCAGTCATATCCTGCGCGGGGTAAGTTTTGAGGCCCGCATTGGCGAAGTAACCTGTTTGCTTGGGCGTAACGGGGTGGGAAAAACCACCTTACTGAAGTGTCTGATGGGGTTAATCCCGGCACGCACCGGCAATGTGATCTGGCAGGGGAAGAACATCACCCAGCGTAAACCGCATCAGCGCGTGCGGGCCGGTGTCGCCTATGTGCCGCAAGGGCGGGAGATTTTTCCTCGCCTGACGGTAGAGGAAAACCTGCTGTTGGGGCTGTCGCGTTTTTCCGCCCGCGATGCAAAACAGGTGCCGGATGATATTTACGCGCTTTTTCCGGTGCTTAAAGAGATGAAGCACCGGCGAGGGGGCGATCTTTCCGGGGGGCAACAGCAGCAGCTGGCAATTGGCCGGGCGCTGGCCTGCCGTCCTCAGTTGTTAATTCTGGATGAACCGACTGAAGGGATACAGCCGTCGGTGATCAAAGAGATCGGGCAGGTGATTTCACATCTGGCGCGTCAGGGGGATATGGCGATTTTGCTGGTGGAGCAGTTCTATGATTTTGCTGCCCAACTGGCGGATCACTACTTATTGATGTCGCGGGGAAGCATTATTCAGAGCGGCAGGGGCGAGAATATGGAAGCAGAGGGCGTCCGCGGTCTGGTCGCGATCTGAGTTCCGGGACTGTACCGGACGTTATCCGGCACAGTCTGGCGTGCCGTCAGCACATTGCGGGCTGCCCCCAGGGTCTGGCCCGCATCCCTTTTAGCATCAGCGCCCAGGCAAGAATAATCGCGACGATCAGCACCGCAAACAGGGACCAGGCGGGCAAGGTGGTGAGGATCACGCCGCTGACCAGCGGGTTGGCCGCCGCGCCGAGCCAGCCAAGCGACTGCGCTGAGAAGTAGCTTGCTTTCATCCCCGCCGGAGCAATGTTATCGATCAGCATATATTCGCCCGGGGCGTAAATAACCTCGCCAATGGTAAATATGGCGGCGGAGAGCCCCCAGAGCAGCAGGCTGTTTCCTGAAATCATAAAACCAACCAGCCCAGCCACGAAACAGACTGTGCCGGCCGCCATCGAGGGTCTGATATTTGCGGTCGTTAACCGACGGCCTACGGCATATTGCAGACTAACAACAATCGCCGCGTTGACGGGGAGTACGACAGCAACCACTTTTTCGGCAAAATTACCGTTCGCGACGACCATGACATACTGGGAAATACATGAAGCGAACGCGCCGCTGACAAATGACGCCAGGAAGGCCGACAGGGTAAACCAGAGCAGGGCTTTATCGCGTAACAGCACCGATGGCGACCAGACTGACGCCGTTGTTCCTTCAACGGGCGTCTCTGCGCGCTTCACCCAGGTCTGGATAAACACCAGCGGGAAAGCAGAGCAAATGGCCGCAAGCCAGAACGGCAGGTTGATGCTTTGCATGACCAGCAGGGTGCCAAGCGGCGGCCCGACGGTCCAGCCAATATTGAGCACGGTATAGTTGAGGGAAAATATTTTGCTCCTGGTTGTGGCGGAAAGATTGTCGGCAAACCAGGCTTTCAACACGGTGGCAAAGACGGAGTAGGCGCAGTTTATCAGGGCGAAAAGCAGCACCACCAGCGTGACGCTGTGCACCAGGGGGATGGCGATAAAGCCCAGCAAGAACGCCGAAATTGCCAGAAGCATATAGCGCTTTTTATCGAATTTATCCGCGAGGATGCCGAAACCCAGGCTGAAAATCACGCCGATGGTTAACGCTACCGTCATGGCATAGCCGATCAGATCGACGCTCAGATCGTACTGGCGGTTAAGATAGATCGTCATGAAAGGAAGCGTGGCGCCGCGCCCAATGGTCAATAACAGTGATGAGGCGAGTAAAGCGAGGGTGGAGCGTCTCAGCGTTGTGTTCATTTTCCTGCCCGACAATGCGTTTCATTATATTTATTGGTGATTTAAAGCAATAGCACGGCAAAAGTGTGATGTATACCCGGGATGTTGTTCGAAAGTGCTCGTCCCGCCCTACCTGAATTAATGATCTGTTCCGGGGCGATGATTTCCGTTAACTTAACTTGTTTACAAAAATTTAATATTTGCAGGGGCCGTGGTATGTCGCGTAAAGACGGGTTATTGGCGTTACTGGTCGTGGTGGTGTGGGGGCTTAACTTTGTCGTCATCAAAGTCGGGCTGCACAATATGCCGCCGCTGATGCTGGCGGGATTACGTTTTTTGCTGGTCGCGTTTCCGGCTATCTTCTTCGTTGCGCGCCCGAAAATCCCGCTGTCGCTGTTACTCGGCTACGGCCTGACCATCAGTTTTGGTCAATTCGCGTTTCTCTTTTGTGCGATTAAATTCGGAATGCCTGCCGGGCTGGCGTCACTGGTGCTACAGGCGCAGGCGTTTTTTACCATCGTACTGGGCGCGTTTGCGTTCGGCGAGCGCTTGCAGGGCAAACAGGTGGCCGGTATCGCGCTGGCGGTGTTTGGCGTTCTGCTGCTGATAGAAGCCAGCCTCAATGGGCAACATATTGCGATGCTCGGGTTTATGTTAACGCTGGCGGCGGCGTTCTGCTGGGCGTGCGGGAATATTTTCAATAAGAAGATCATGCAACATGCCACTCGCCCGGCGGTGATGTCGCTGGTGGTCTGGAGTGCGCTGATCCCGATTATTCCCTTCTTTCTGGCCTCTTTGATTCTGGATGGTTCTGCGCAGATGGTTCAGAGCCTGATCGCGATTGATATGACGACGATTTTATCGCTGGTGTATCTGGCGTTTGTCGCCACGATTGTCGGTTACGGGATCTGGGGAACGTTGCTCGGACGCTATGAAACCTGGCGCGTGGCGCCGCTGTCTTTGCTGGTGCCGGTCGTGGGGTTGGCCAGCGCGGCCGTGTTGCTCAATGAGACGCTTACCGGGTTACAGTTTCTTGGCGCGGTGCTGATTATGGCGGGTTTGTACATCAACGTGTTTGGTTTTCGGCTGCGCAAAGCGGCGCAGGTAAGGGGATAAAAAAAGCCCCGCAGTGGCGGGGCAAAAACGAATTACAGGCTGTGTCCGTTGTAATACGGTACGCCTAATTCGTCGGATTTATCGCTTCCCGCACCCATATGATTGAAATCGAATGGCGACTGGTCATGCGCAGACGGCATGACCATCGCATCGCGATTATTTTGTGTTCCAGGTTGTGCGGTTTGCTCCGCAATGCTTGGGCCAGAGACGACAAGCAGCACAGCCAGCATTGCGGAAGACAGAGATTTCATGATTTCCTCGATTACGTCATTAACAGGCGATTAGCAATTACAATGGTTGAGTGGATGCAAATACCGGGATTCGCCATGCATATTGGTAATACGGTACTTATGCGGTGGAACGTCGAAATAGTTTTTAAATGTCCGGGTCAGCGTCTGCTGTGACTCAAAGCCATAACGTTCCGCCAGGTACAGGATCGGCTCGTTACTTTCTTTTAATTTCTGGGCTATTTCAGTCATTTTGCGACTGCGGATGTACTGGCCTAATGAGTGACCGGTCTCTTTTTTAAACATCCGTTGCAGGTGCCATTTGGAGTAACCTGAACGCTCTGACACTTTTTCCAGTGAGAGCGGCGATTCCAGGTTATCTTCGATCCAGTCCAAAATGCTATGAATGGTAATAGCGTCAGTATTGCGTCTGGACATCGTCATACCTCTTTCTGTTTACGGCAGGATTTTCTTAAGCAAAAGCTCAAGTGTTGCCACTTCATCCGCCGTTAAGTTTTTTGTTAGTTCCTGGTGCAGGTCTTGTCCTACTAACTGATGACATTGCTCACAAATTGCCGCGCCGTGTTCGGTGAGTTTCACCAGCACGCCGCGTTTGTCATGTGGATTTGGCAGTCTTTCGATCCAGCCTTTACAGACCAGCCGATCAAGCATGCGCGTCAATGCGCCGAGATCGACAGACAGCACTTTCTTCAGCTCGACCGGGGTAATGCATACCGCGCAACGGATAGAACAGAGCACCTTAAACTGCGATGCGGTGATATCCAGCGGCGACAGATAGTCGTTCAACAGACGATCTTTTTTCTGATTGACCATGTAGATCAAGCGACCCAGCGGGATGATTTCGTTGAATAGGTCACTGGTGCTTTTCACAATGGTTGCCCCGGCAAGTAGTTAGTCACGGCAGATACTATTGCCCAGGCAAATATAAGTCAATCGAATGAATAAGGGGATGCCACGATTTGCTAAAACGCGTCAGTGCAGGGGCTGTATCACAGGGTAATTTATTAATAATAATTACTGGTTATGCTTATTCGGCATAATGAATGCTTAATGGCGAAACGCCGCGTTTTCCCTTTATACTTGCCGCTTACAACGAGCTTGATGGGGAAGAGATGGCATTATGATGGATTTGTTTAAAGCGATAGGGCTTGGGCTGGTTGTCCTGCTGCCTTTGGCGAACCCGCTAACCACGGTGGCGTTGTTTTTAGGCCTGGCCGGTAATATGAACAGCGCGGAGCGTAACCGTCAGTCGCTGATGGCCTCCGTGTATGTGTTCGCCATCATGATGGTTGCGTATTACGCCGGTCAACTGGTGATGAACACCTTTGGAATTTCCATCCCCGGTTTGCGCATTGCGGGTGGGCTGATTGTCGCCTTTATCGGCTTTCGGATGTTGTTCCCGCAGCAGAAGGCGCACGAATCGCCGGAGGCGAAAAGCAAGTCAGAAGAGCTGGAGGATGAGCCTTCTGCCAATATCGCTTTTGTTCCGCTGGCGATGCCGAGCACCGCAGGGCCGGGGACGATCGCGATGATCATCAGTTCGGCCTCTACCGTACGTCACGGCGTCGATTTTCCCGGCTGGGTTATTCTGGTGGCACCACCGCTTATTTTTCTGGCGGTGTCAGTGATTCTGTGGGGTTCTCTGCGCAGTTCAGGGGCGATTATGCGCCTGGTCGGCAAGGGGGGAATTGAAGCTATTTCCCGCCTGATGGGCTTCTTACTGGTCTGTATGGGCGTGCAGTTTATCATTAACGGCGTGCTGGAAATTATTAAGACTTACCATTAAGTCAGGATTCCCCCCGAAAGTCTCAGTAGTATTCAGTCGGGGGGAACTTATCCTCAATGCTGCGGCTGCTCTTCCAGCGAAACAGGCCAGCGGCGAAAGATAATGATCGACCACACCAGCGCCGCCAGGGCTGGCACTGCGCCGACGTAGCCAATAGTGGACATCGACCAGTGTAAACTCACCTGATTCCCCACCAATGCGCCAGCGCCAATGCCAATATTAAAAATGCCTGAGAACAGCGCCATTGCCACATCGGTGGCGTCCGGCGCCAGTGCCAGGACTTTCACCTGCATCCCCAGGCCTATCACCATAATGGCGATGCCCCAGAAAATACTCAGCACGGCAAGATGGCTTTCGCTGTCTGCTGCGGGCAGCAGGAGCATCAGGCAAATCACCAGCAGCATAATGGCAATGCTGATAAGCGGCGAGGCGTACTGATTACCTAGTTTGCCGAATACCACGCTGCCGATAATCCCGGCGCCGCCGAGGATCAGCAGTAATACCGTGGCAAAGTTTGCGCTCAGACCCGCCACCGTTTGTACAAACGGTTCAATATAGCTGTATGCCGTATAGTGTGCGGTGACCACCACGACCGTCAGTAAATAAATACTCATTAGCGCCGGGCGACGGAACAGCAGCGGCAGACTTTTTAGTGACCCAGAATGTTCGCTGGGCAATTTCGGCAGCAGTTTGATCAGGCATACCAGCGTGATTAACGCCCCTATACCAATGGCGAAGAACGTTGTTCGCCAGCCGAAGTATTGACCAACGATACGCCCGATAGGCAGCCCCAGCACCATCGCCAGCGCGGTTCCGGTGGCGATCAGACTCAGTGCCTGCGCACGTTTGCCTGGCGGCGCAAGGCGAATGGCCAGCGAAGCGGTAATAGACCAGAAGACGGCGTGTGCAAACGCGATCCCGATGCGGCTGATTACCAGCACGGTAAAATTCCATGCCAGGAAGGAGAGCACATGGCTGGTAATGAAGAGAACAAACAGGCAGATTAGCAGCTTACGCCGCTCAACCTGACTGGTCAGCAACATAAAGGGCAACGACATCAGCGCCACAACCCAGGCATAGATCGTCAGCATAATCCCGACCTGCGCGGTCGGCATAGCAAAGCTCCGGGCGATGTCCGACAGTAAGCCAACAGGGACAAACTCTGTGGTATTGAAAATAAAAGCGGCAATAGCAAGCGTAACTACCCGTAGCCACGCGACCTTGCGGGAAACAGTGTTTGTTGTCATAAGAGTAAATCGGGTCAGTTGCGAAAAGGCGAGGTCACGATCTTAAAACGTTTGCTGGCGAAAATACAATCGTTTTGTGATGTATGTCTCATTATCGTTGATGAGCCGATTGATGAAACAAACGAAATAGCGTCCGGGTATGGAAATCATCCCGGACACCGTATTCAGGGGAGTTTTGCGATATTCGCTTTGATGACTTCGGCGGAGTATCTGAATTTCGCCAGTTCATCATCGGCTAACTGTAATTCGATAATTTGTTGAACACCGCTTTGAGTCAGCACCGCCGGTACGCCGATGGCGACGCCGTTAACGCCGTATTCCCCCTCCAGTACGCAGGAGATGGCCAGCGCCCGATGGCTTCCGGTGAAGACGTTCCGGCAAATTTCCGCAATGGTTCCGGCAATACCATATTCAGTGCAGCCTTTGCGGTTATAGATTTCAAACCCGTGTTTGCGCACTTTTTCCGCCATCGCCTCGACGTCCAGGATTTTACCCGTACGGCGTTGATAAACATCCGCAATCGGAGAACCGTAGACGGAGGAGTGGGACCAGACCGGGAATTGCGTATCGCCATGCTCTCCCAGAATAAAGGCATCGATGCTTTGCGCGCCGATATCCAGTTCCTGCGCCAGCGCGCGCCGTAAACGGGTGGTGTCCAGCCAGACGCCAGTGCCGATTACCTGGCTGCGCGGCAGGCCTGATAGCGTCCATACCTGCCAGGTAATGATATCGCAAGGATTGGTGGCAATAAGAAAGATGCCGTTAAAGCCGCCATCCATCATTTCCGGCACGATCTTTTGGACGATCCGCGCGGTGTTGTTCAGCTCATCAAGCCGTGTTTGCCCTGGTTTTAATGCGCCGCCGGAAACGGTAATCACGGCGATATCGACATCGGCGCATTCACGCGCCTCCCGGGTGGAAATGGTCATCATCCCCGGCATGTAGGCCGCTGCGTCGGCGAGATCCAAAGCATGGCCTTCCGAACGATCTCTGTTCAAATCGACCAGAATCAGTTCTTCACAAATATTCTGATTGAGCAGAGCGTAAGCTGCTGATGCGCCAACATTACCTGCCCCAATGATCATCACTTTACGCGCTTTGGTGTTCATGACTGTTCCATATCCGTTTTCGTCTTGCGCAGTATAAAACGCTTCTCCCGGCAGGCGTAGCCCCAAACCCATAGGATAATGCTATGGCTGCGAGGACGGATTCAGCAGGGCGATAAACGCGTCCAGTTGACGGGTCATTGCCCCGCGACGCCACACAAGCCAGGTGTCCAGCCATCGCCACTCTTCGCTCAACGGCCAGGCTTCAACCTGATGATGCCCGGGCATACTTTCCAGCATGGTACGAGGGATTAGCGCGATGCCCGCTCCGGCGATAACGCACGCCAGCATGCCGTGGTACGACTCCATTTCATGAATGGTGCCGGGCATCGCGCGATCGGCATGAAACCAGCTTTCAAAGTGACGGCGATAAGAGCAGTTTGCGCGAAAGGCGTAGATATTGCTGCCATTCACGTCTTTTGCCCGCCGTACGGGGGAATGCCCATGAGGGGCGACAATCATCATCTCTTCACGGTATACCGGCATACCTTCAAGACCCGGATGAGTAATCGGGCCATCAACAAACGCTGCGTTAAGTCTGCCTTCCAGAACGCCTTCGAGCATTGTCCCGGAAGGCCCGGTAGAGAGGGCGAACTGAATTTTGGGGTAACGCTGATTGTACCCGGCAAGTGTGGCCGGGATGCGTACCGCAGCGGTGCTTTCCAGCGCGCCGAGTGAAAACAGTCCCTGAGGTTCATCACCGGCGACCACCATTCGCGCTTCATCAACCAGCGCCAGGATCTGCTGGCTGTAGCGCAGAAAGTTATGTCCGGCGGGAGAAAGGCGCAGCCGCTGACTTTCACGAATAAACAGATCCACGCCAAGATCGGCCTCAAGCTGGCGGATTCGCGTAGTGAGGTTCGACGGGACGCGATGCACCTTCGCCGCCGCCTGCGTAATACTGCCGGTTTCGGCCACGGCATTGAACATTTCCAGCTGAGTCAGATCCATAGTTTTCTCTTTTTGTGAACGCAGTGCTTAATATTATTCATTTTTCAGAAAGAGTAAATGCGCCCATTATGCAGGCATATACCGCAACGTAGAGAGACAAACCGATGACGATGACACCTGCTACACATGCGATTTCCGTGGACCCGACAACCGGTGAAACGCTGGCGATGATGCCGTGGGCCAGCGCTGATGATATTGAAAATGCACTTACTCTGGCTGCCCGTGGATTTGAGGAATGGAAACGCACGACGGTGGCATACCGGGCGCAGAAACTTCGCGATATCGGGCAAGCGCTGCGTAACCGTACAGAAGAGATGGCGCACAGTATTTCCCGTGAGATGGGAAAACCGATCCGGCAGGCGCGCGCCGAGGTGGCGAAATCTGCGGCGCTCTGTGACTGGTATGCAGAACATGGCCCCGCGATGCTTAACCCGGAACCGACGCTGGTGGAAAATCAGCAGGCGGTGATTGCATATCGTCCGCTGGGGACAATACTGGCGGTCATGCCGTGGAACTTTCCGCTCTGGCAGGTATTACGTGGGGCGATTCCCATCCTGCTGGCGGGTAACGGCTATTTACTAAAACATGCGCCGAATGTGATCGGTTGCGCTGAACGTATTGCGCAGATCTTCGCCGATGCCGATATTCCGGCGGGCGTTTATGGCTGGGTAAATGCCAGTAACGACGGCGTTAGCCAGATGATTAACGATCCCCGTATTGCCGCCGTGACGGTAACGGGCAGCGTGCGTGCCGGGGCCGCGATTGGCGCGCAGGCCGGGGCTTCGCTGAAAAAATGCGTGCTTGAACTGGGCGGTTCCGATCCGTTTATCGTTCTTAACGATGCCGACCTGGATCTGGCTGTTAAAGCCGCTGTCGCCGGTCGCTATCAAAATACCGGGCAGGTATGCGCGGCGGCGAAGCGCTTTATTGTTGAAGAGGGGATTGCCGGGGAATTTACTGAACGGTTTGTTGCCGCCGCCAGCGCACTGAAAATGGGCGATCCGCTGGCGGAAGAGAACGATCTCGGCCCTATGGCGCGTTTTGATCTACGGGATGAGCTGCATCAGCAAGTGGAGGCATCAATAGCAGAAGGCGCGCGTTTATTACTGGGCGGTGAAAAGCTCGCCGGGGAAGGCAACTATTATGCCGTTACGGTTCTGGGCGATGTGACGCCTGAGATGACGGCGTTTCGTCAGGAGTTGTTTGGGCCCGTGGCGGCGATTACCGTGGCGAAGAACGCCGAACATGCCTTGCATCTGGCTAATGACAGCGACTTTGGGTTGTCGGCGACGCTGTTCACTGCGCGTGATGCACTGGCTCAGGAGATGGCATCGCGCCTGGAATGCGGCGGGGTATTTATCAATGGATACAGCGCCAGCGATCCGCGTGTGGCATTTGGCGGCGTGAAGAAAAGCGGCTTTGGTCGCGAGCTCTCCCATTTTGGCCTGCATGAGTTTTGCAACGTACAAACTGTCTGGAAAAACCGTCTGTGATCATTCCGGCGTCTTCTTGAGGCGCCATGTCACATTACTGCAATAGTTCTGTCATTTTCTCTCCGTACACTCGCGCATAACGCATTGATACAGAAGAATATCATGAACTTAACGCAAATTTTTCGAGGCTTAATTCGTCGTTTCACTCCCCGCCAGTTTGGTCTGTTAACGGGAATATTTTGCATTATCGCGCTGTTTTCTATTTTGCAGGTTGCGTCATCCCTGATGCTGTCGTTTTCCGTGCGAGACGCTCAGCGTAACGAACAACGTAACCAGCAGGCACTGTTGCAACAAACGAAGGTGGATGAGGCGAGGGTAGCGCTGTTGTCCGCAAGCGATCTGCTGAACCGGGCGGGCGTTTACTTTATGCAGGATGCCGCAACGGGATCAGAAGGCAGCTGGCGCCCGTTGATGGATGAAGCTCAGCAGGCGCTGGTACAGTCAAAAACGGCCTGGGATGCCTGGCTTGCAATGGCCCCTCATAAAGACGACGGCCTGATTGAGAGTTATCAGCGTTTTTATAGCGGTATTCAGGAACAGGCGGATGGTCTGAGCCAGACTAACGCCATCGACGCGTTCTTTGCAGTTCCTGTTCAGGCGTTTCAGACAGATTTCAATGAAAACTATGCCCGCTTTCAGCAAGAGAGCGGGCGTCAGACAGAGGGTGGCAGGCAGCAGCTGATTGCCAGCCTGGAAGGGTTGCAGCACCTCTTTTTGTTCATCCCGTTTGTGCTGGTGGTGATTGCCCTGCTGGTCTGGAGCGGCATGTCTCGTTGGGTTATTTCTCCGCTGCGCCGCCTGATCGCCCATATTAATATTCTGGCCGCAGGCGATCTGTCCGAACCGATGCCGAAGGTGAGCGGGTTTAACCGCGAGGTCGCGCAACTCAGTTCACGCATTGATGCGATGCAACAGGGGCTGAGGCAACTGGTGCAGCAGGTGAGCGATGCCACCACCGCAATGGTCGGCAACATCGATCAGCTTGCGCAGAGCAACAAACAGCTTTATCAGCAATCGGCGAAACAGAGCGAAGAGTTAAGTAGTGTCACCTCGCATATCTCGTTTCTGGAAACACATGTCGAGGACAATAGCGGCTTTGCCAGACTGGCTAATCAACGTGCAGCCGAGGCGCGTCAGGTAGCGGCTGGCGGCGATCGTATGATGGAGACCGTTAACCGTTCGATGCAGGCGATTGTTGAGCGATCGTCAGAAATGCGCGGGATCATCTCTCTGATTGACAGCGTCGCGTTCCAGACCAATATCCTGGCGCTGAACGCGGCTATCGAAGCGGCCCATGCCGGAGAACAAGGTCGCGGATTTGCCGTGGTGGCAAAAGAAGTGGGGCTGCTGGCCCGTAAAAGCAGTCAGTCCACGCAGAACATACAGGAACTTATCCACCACTCCTTGCAGGGAATCGAGGAGGGTTCACATGCGGTTAACCGGCTGGAAGAAAATTTACAGCAGGTGATTTCGTTAGTAGACAATCTGGGCATACTGTTGAATGACATCTCTGGCGCCACGTTAAGTCAGGGGGACAGCATCCACCAGATGACGGGGCAGCTACAGGCGCTTAACCGTGCGGCGCAAGAGACCAGCAGCCTGGTGAATACCGCATCGGCGTCATCGCTGCAACTGCATCATGAATCTCATCAGCTTCTGAACGCGGTGGCGCGATTTCGTCTTTCTGCCTGACGCCGCACATTCAGCTCTGTTATACTCGCAGGCCTTTTCAGACCTGCGAGCAAGGAGCACATTGTGGCCAGGGCCATGGACAATTCAATTTTAGAGACCATCCTTCAGCAGGTGCGCCCGTTGATTGGACAGGGGAAAGTGGCTGATTACATCCCTGCGCTGGCTTCTGTCGATGGGTCAAAACTGGGGATCGCCATTTGCACCGTTGACGGGCAATACTATCAGGCTGGCGATGCGCAGGAGCGCTTCTCAATACAATCCATATCAAAGGTGCTGAGTCTGGTGGTGGCGATGCGTCACTACCCGGAAGAGGAAATCTGGCAACGTGTCGGAAAAGATCCCTCCGGGTCGCCATTCAATTCCTTGGTGCAACTGGAACTGGAGCAAGGGATACCGCGTAACCCGTTCATTAATGCCGGCGCGCTGGTGGTCTGCGATATGCTGCAAGGGCGACTGAGTGCGCCGCGCCAGCGTATGCTGGAAGTGGTTCGGGCGCTTAGCGGCGTGTTGGATATTGCGTATGACGTCACGGTTGCCCGTTCTGAATTTGAGCACTCCGCACGCAATGCCGCTATTGCCTGGCTGATGAAGTCATTTGGTAATTTCCAGCATGATGTCACTACCGTTTTGCAAAATTACTTTCACTACTGCGCGTTGAAAATGAGCTGTGCGGAACTGGCGCGTACATTTGTTTTTCTGGCCAGACAGGGGCAGGCGTTTCACCTTGATGAACCGGTTGTCTCGCCGATGCAGGCCCGACAAATCAACGCGCTGATGGCGACCAGTGGAATGTACCAGAACGCAGGCGAATTTGCCTGGCGAGTAGGATTACCTGCCAAGTCAGGCGTCGGCGGCGGGATTGTGGCGATTGTCCCGCACGAAATGGCGATTGCGGTATGGAGCCCTGAACTGGACCCGGCGGGCAACTCCCTGGCGGGTATTGCGGTACTCGAACAACTCACCCAACAATTAGGTCGTTCGGTTTACTGATGAACGCGCTTGATCCACTTTTTTCTCGCCTGTCATGTTCGCCATTTCGCGCGCGGTTTCGTCTTGGCGCAAAAGAAAGGCAGTATTGCTGGGATAAAGGCGCGCAGGTTATTGATCAACATGCCGCCGAGTTTATTGCTAAGCGGCTGGCCCCGGCTTTCCCGCGCAACGATGGTAAACAAACGCCGATGCGCGGTCACCCCGTATTTATTGCCCAACACGCGACGGCGACCTGCTGCCGTGGTTGTCTGGCGAAATGGCACAACATTCCTCAGGGAGAATCGCTGAGTGAAGAACAGCAGCAGTATGTTGTCGCCGTCATTCACCACTGGCTGGTTATCCAGATGAATCAGCCGTAAATCTCCGCGTCGTGAGAGATGTTAAAGCATAAAACAGTTTTGATTAATCGTGACTACTTGATCAAAACAGGGTTTCAATATCATAAAATTTGCTAACCTGTTCTACCAATTCAAACAGGTTGTATGACTAATTAAGAAGGGAACCCATTGTGAAAACTCTAAACCGTCGCGATTTTCCCGGTGCCTGCTATCCTGAGCGCATCATTCAGTTTGGTGAGGGAAACTTCCTGCGCGCCTTTGTTGACTGGCAAGTTGATCTGCTGAATGAACATACCGATTTGAACGCCGGAGTGGTCATTGTTCGCCCGATCAAAAGCACGTTTCCGCCGTCATTGAGTACCCAGGACGGGCTCTATACCACGATTATTCGTGGTTTGAATGAAAAGGGCGAGGCGGTTAGCGACGCGCGTTTGATCCGTTCTGTTAACCGTGAAATCAGTGTCTATGATGATTACGATGAATTCCTGAAACTGGCGCATAACCCGGACATGCGTTTTGTTTTCTCTAATACCACAGAAGCCGGTATTAGCTACCATGCCGGTGACGCATTTGATGACGCGCCCGCGGTCAGCTACCCCGCGAAGCTGACGCGGCTGCTGTTTGAACGTTATACCTGTTTTGACGGCGCGCTTGATAAAGGCTGGATTATCATTCCTTGTGAACTGATTGATTACAATGGCGAGGCGTTGCGCGAGCTGGTACTGCGTTACGCTCAGGAGTGGAACTTGTCCGCTGCGTTTGTGCAGTGGCTGGATCAGGCGAACACCTTTTGTTCCACGCTGGTTGACCGGATTGTGACCGGATATCCGCGTGATGAAGTGACGCAACTTGAAGCGGAACTTGGCTATCACGATGCTTTTCTCGATACTGCGGAGCATTTTTATCTGTTTGTGATTCAGGGGCCAAAAAAGGTAGCGTCTGAGCTGCGTCTTGATAAGTATCCGCTCAACGTGCTGATTGTTGATGACATCAAGCCGTACAAAGAGCGTAAGGTCGCGATCCTGAATGGTGCGCATACGGCGCTGGTGCCCGTTGCGTTCCAGGCCGGGCTGGATACCGTTGGTGAAGCCATGAATGACCGCGACATTTGCGCCTTTGTTGAAAAAGCCATCTATGAAGAGATTATTCCGGTGCTGGATTTACCTCGCGACGAGCTAATGTCGTTCGCCAGTGCGGTGACGGGGCGTTTCCAGAATCCGTATATTAAACACCAGTTGTTGTCGATTGCGTTAAATGGCATGACTAAATTTCGCACCCGTATTTTACCGCAGCTACTGGCAGGGCAGCAGGTCAGCGGCGTTTTACCGGCGCGCCTGACGTTTGCGCTTGCGGCGCTGATCGCATTTTATCGTGGTGAACGTCGCGGCGAGACGTATCCGCTCCAGGATGATGCGCACTGGATTGAGCGCTATCAACAGTGGTGGCATCAACATAGCGACGGTCTTATCAGCACACAGGATTTGGTTCATACCGTGCTGGCCGTGGACGCGCATTGGGAGCAGGATCTGACGCACGTTGCAGGTCTGGTCGAACAGGTTACGACCGACCTGGATGCAATCCTGACGAAAGGGATGCGTGAAGCGGTAAAACCGCTGTGCTAATCATCTGACCCGGCTGCGGCCGGGTTTTGTTTTCATGTTATTTAGTTACAACATACTTTTGAGGGGAAATTAATCGCTGTCTGAAACTTCCGTGCGTTTACCCGTCAGGCAGAAAAGGGAGGGCTGGCGAAACAGGCAGACAGGGTGAGGGCGATGCGCTCAATGCGCATGAAGATCTTCATCCTGAGGCTCGTCAAATACGCCAGTTAACAACGCAACGGTAGGCGCATCATCAATTGCGCCTACTGAACTTCCGCAGTGAGAACAAAATGCCCGACTGGAGATATTCGAAGAGCGCCAGACCGCAGGCTTGTCTCCTTGTCCTGTCCACGTCACATCCTGAGCGTCGAACTCGACCCAACTGACAGAATATGCACCTGTATGTTTTTGGCAAATCGAGCAGGAACAGGTATGTGGATTTTTCGGCGCTACCGCCGAAAAACGGATAAAACCGCACAGACAGCCGCCAGTATAGACTTTGCTCATCGTCATTTCCGTTAAACATTCATTTCCCGACACTATCAGATGATCCCACACTCAACCAGTGATGAATGGCAGAAAGGAGAACAGACGCAGGATCATAATGACAAAGCGGGATCTGTGTTACAACGGAGGCTAAACAGATATCTCAATGGCTGGAAAACCGTGTCTATCTGTCTATTGGAATTTGCCAGCGACAGCGCATTTGTTGCATTTTTCCGTCAACACACGGGATTAACGCCAACGCGTTATCCACAGAAAGTTTTGGACGGAATGAGTGGATAACTCAGTTACAATAGAAGCAACGTAAGCATAATGAGTGGAAAATAATGTCTGCTATCGTCACAGAAAGATTCATTTTGCGCCCTCAAGCCATCACAGATTATGATGTATGGTATCCGATGTATTCAGACCCTAAAATATTTCATCTGGTTAATGCCCCAGGCTTTTCATCGTGGCATTGATGAAAACTTTGAGAACTGTGTCGAGGCATCATGGGTTATTTCACGTTCAGCTCAGGGGGCTGGCGTAGCAAAGGAAGCCGCCGTCGCTGCGCATCAGTGGTTTGTCCATTCGTTTTCACCTTCGAAGACAATTTGTCTTATCGCAAAGAATAACATTCCGTCCATTCGTGTTGCTGAGCATGTGGGCTACCGTATTTATGATGAATGCTTATACAAAGGCGCTGAGTGTTTAAAACTTGAATGCTTATGGGATAAATAAAAGCATGGGCCGTCGTCACGGCCCCGTATTCCTGATTACACTTCAGGCTCCGCCAGATAGTGCCGTAAAGGGTGGATCTGATGTCCACGTTCGTCGAGATTTTCCGTTCTTAGCCAGACAGATATCGCACTGGATATCTTCGGCCACTCGGCGCTAATAATTGAATATGTTGCGATATCCACGCTCCTTGATTTTATGATTTGCTTATCACGTAAGATGCCTTCTTTCCGAAACCCAATTCTTTCAGCAGCATTCATTCCAGCATGATTAAGCGTGTCTGTTTGCCACTCACAACGACGATATTTAAGGACATCAAAAACATACATCAGTAAAAGATAAATTGCTTCCGTGCTTAAAAAGGTGCGTTTTATCGCTGGCGTGAGATGTACATATCCGATTTCCGCAACGCCATTATTCTTGTCTATATTAAAAAGGGCGAGGGTGCCTCGGGCTTTCGCAGATTTATTTTCTATTATGGCATAATATGAAATTCCGCCCTGACTGATGATGCGTTTGATATAGTCAAAGGTTGCTTGCCTTGTCTCGGGGCGTTCATCAGGAAGATAAGTCCAGTCCCGTGGGTCCTCTATGCTATGCCAGCCCTGATAAAGATCATCACAGTGGTAAGTCGCAAGGGGTTGTAAGTGACAGTAACGGCCTGACAACTGGCGCGTGTCAGGTAAAATAAAATCAAGGTTACCCTCAAGATGTCTGCCTACATATTGACCGAAGATATTAAGCTCTTTCATACTCTTCTCCTTAAAATAATAACGACAAGGATTTAAACGAGTAATATCGGTATGTTTATGTGAGTAAGCGACAGGTTCCTTAGTATGTTAACAATAACTGATGGATGTACTCGATGAAAACATTATATATTAACCATAGCATATTTTAATCTTGCTACAGCACTTCTGAGCGCTTTGTGATAAATATCATATTCAGCATTATGTTGTGCGTTAACTTAAATTTAAGCCGTTTCAGGAGAGTGTATGAACTTGACCATACGTTATGCTGTACCTGCCGATACCCCGATATTACAAACACTGGGGAAGTCAAGTTATTACTATCATTTCAAAGAGTTATGGGATTGTCCTGTAGAGCTTCGACAATTTATTGACAGTGAGTACGCGCCGGATCAACTTGAAAATAGTTTAAGTGATCCGTCAGTTACCTGGCTCATTGCGGAAAGCGATAAGCCAGTAGGTTTTGCAAAGATAAGCTGGGACCGTCCAGTTAGCGGTGGTAATCACTCAGGAGCGCTCTTAAACAAACTGTATTTTGCACCCGGAGAAACCGGTAAAGGATATGGCCGAATTCTTTTCGAAAAAGCTATCGAGATAGCAAGGCATAAGGAGCAGCATTTTTTCTGGTTGCAGGTTCTTAAGGGTAACGACAGCGGGCGTCGGTTTTATGAATCCCTGGGGATGCAGCATCTTGCGGATGAGGAATTCACAACGCCTAAGCAAAAAAGCGTGTTACATGTATTTGGAAAATGTATTTAGACATCGCGGGAAGTGCCGGAGATGTGAAACAGAGCCCCAGAATCAACGGAGTCGTGCTGGAGAAAGTGCTTCAGAGACTATAGCGGCCAGCACAAGGATGACTACAAAACCACAGATTCTCCCTTTATCCTCTTTTGTCAATGCAGTTTTAAAGTGTCACCTTGGCCTGCAAGATAGAAAGGGCACTTAAAGCTCATGTTTTGGTTGCGGTTCGACTTGCAAGGAGGTGTATAATTTTCTTGGAATTTTTCTAACTAAGAAGGATTGCAGGAATGAATGGGAATTATTGTGCTTTTTATGTTGCAGAGCCTTTCAATGAAGGTGCTTTGGGTGCTCATGCAACGAAAGACTTTGTCTACTATAACACTTTGAGAATGTGGAAGGGGGCTGATTCCGGATTCCCTTTTAGTAACTCGCACGACACTACATATAATGTTCGTGACGGCAGTAACTGGGAACAAACGTTAATGCCTCGCTTGAGACAGCGTTTGCGGAATTCTAAAAATATAATTTTATTCCTAAGTGAAAGAACTGTAAACTCTCGAGCCTTAAGAGAAGAGATTGATTATGGTATTAATTCATTAGGGTTGCCTGTAATTGTTATTTATCCAGACTATGACACAAAAGAAAGCTTACTAACAAATAACGTGCTTAAGCAATCTGTTAAGAACTTATGGGCTAAAATCCCTACTTGTAGAGATTCCATGCACTTAGTTCCGACTCTGCACATCCCTATGAATAAAGCACTTATTAGAAAATCGCTCGCAGATAGTGATTTTATGGTGAGAACCAAAACTTCTCCGGATATATATAGATACTCTGCATAATAGAACCGAAGCGCCAGTCATGGTGCTTCGCTTAGGAAAATAAAATGGCTAAGGTTAGTCTTTTCGATAAACAAGTTTTCAACGAGTTTAAGGGATATGCATCTCTACTATTTGGTTTTATTTGTGCCGTAGTTATTTTTGTTGATATTCCTGCAAAGCAAAAAATTGCAGCGGGCATAGCTTGTATCCTAGTGCTTTTCGTCGGCTATCTTTGGTTGTGGTTCAGAGCAAATGGCTTGAGGGAAATCAATCTGACTATAGAGGAAAGTACAGTTGTTATTAAAACAGGGGATATCTTTAAGCAGGAAGGTTTGAAAGTTATAGCTTTTAATGAATACTTTGACACTCAAGTTGATGAACGAATCATTGCTCAAGTCAGCCTTAATGGTAAATTCATTAGAGAATACTGTGATTGCTCTGTTAGTGAATTAGATGCATATATAGAAAATTATCGATTTGATTCGGATGAAATAAAAGAAATCAATGCGGATCGGCCTGAAGGTAAAAAACAAAAATTTGAAATTGGTACCATATGCGTCTACCATGATTACATACTTACCGCGCTATCTAAATTCAACAGACACAATGAAGCGTATCTCACCATGCCCGAGTATCTTGGGTTTTTAATAAATTTTTGGGACAAAGTGAATCGTGTTTACGCTCAGAAAAGCGTTTCTGTACCAATCTTTGGGTCCGGGCTCACCAGAATTAAAGGTCATAAAATTATCGATGAGCAAGATCTCCTAAAGATCATGCTTTGGACTTTTAGGATAAGCGAGATGCGATTTAAACACCCTGCGAAATTGACAATAATGATCCATGAAGGGAAGATTGATAAAGTCAATCTTTTAGAATTAAAGACTGCAAGAAATGGCTTGTAGTTAAATTAATGATGGAGGCCTAAGTAATGGCCTTCATCATTTAAATGCGATTGACAATCCATTCAATTGCACCAGAAGTACGAATCCATGGTTTTATATTGCTATTGACATAATCAATGGCCTCGTCCATTCCACCTAACGTAATATATCCACTGTTAGACTTAGGTTGCAATCTGCACTTTGATAACAAGCCGGGAATGTGTTTATTAGAATCAATCGCAGTTCTAGCGATATCATCGGCATCAGGGGATGACTGTCTGTAGGCGAGGAGGGCGCGTGTATACTGGAGATACGGGCGCACATCTTCTGAATAATCATCCAGTAGTAAGGTCAGCTCATCCACCATTTCCAGTTCGAGATAATAACCAGTTAATAAATGGCGAATCCCCTGGTTGTCGTTCGGGTTGAGCTTGAGCATTTCGCGGCAATGAGCCATGGCTGGGTAGAAATTACCGGACTCCCATAAGGCATCAGCCAAAGCTGCTTTTGCTCTCATATATGGACGTGTTTCGACAAATCCCCAGAAACGTCCTGCGAACTCCTGAAAATCCTCGCCAAGAGCAATGCTGGCTGCGTACAAAGCCGTCTCCAGATTCCCAATTTTTGACTCAGGAGGTTCTTGAGATATCTCGCAGTAGAATGAGTATGCGTCAGCACAGAGCGGGGATTTCTTGATAGCTTTTCTGATGAGTTTCAGCACAACGTCCAAGTCATCAGTTTCCCAGGCATCAAACATAAACTCCTGAGCCGCAGCCAGATCCAGATGTAATTGCTCAGAACTGACAGCATTTTTATACAAATCAACGCGTTTTTTAGTCGGGAATTTAATCATCTCAAGTATCCTTTTGGGTGCTCACTGTTCCGGTACTTTGCAGCACTGATGGTCGATTCTATCGCTTTGAACTTGCCACAAACAAGCTCGGGTCTACCAGAACGGGATTGATAGCCCGGAGCTGTTCCTGGACGCGCACCTGAGCCTTACGGCTGGGCGATTTTTTGCTTCGTTCCCGTTTACCTTCGCTTTCCCGCTCATCCTGCTTTACCTGAGCCAGTCTGAGTACTGTCCCGAGACGTTTGTTATCAACAATCTGCCCCTGGTCGACACAGGCCAGCTTATCAAATGCCTGGCACTTAAGGCTCCGGTGCCCATAGTGGAAGGCGAGGGTGCCATCGGGATAATCCAGTACTTTAATTTTTTCACCGGCAAGACGGCTATTTTCTTCTGTTGGGTCCATGAGATAAAGGATCTTATCGTACTGGAAGGTCAGTGATTTCGACACGGTACGAACATCATGCCAGGCAAAGATGTCTCTTAATTCATCGGGGCTTTCCTGCACCGGACGATGTAAATCTTTGGGGAACCTGGCCGGACGTGAGAATCGGCGGTTAAAGTCTGCAATGAAAGTGGCAAGCCAGGCATTTGCTGCCTCAATGCCGGTAATACCTTCCAGACGCATTTCTTTGATCAGTCGATCCTGAAGAGTCTGATTCGCACGTTCCACGCGGCCTTTAGCTTCAGAGCTGTTGGCACAGATAAGCTCGATTGCCAGGTCATAAAGCACACGTCCGAACTGGGTAACAGTGGTATTGCGATTCTCTGGACCACTGACGCGAAATATTGCGTGTTTGTCACTGTACAGTGATACCGGCTTCCCATGCTGCTCAATGTATTCCCGGGTAGCCAGCATGTAGTCAAAGGCTGTTTCTGATTCGCTGAACCGCAAATGCATCAGACGGCCGGTGGCATCATCGATAAAGACCAGCAGGCAGCATTTTGGTGCACGGCCTTCAAACCAGTCATGGTGGGAGCCGTCGATCTGGATCAGTTCCCCCAGGCAATCACGTCGATGCCGGGGTTGATAAACCCGTGACTTGCGTCGGGCATGTGGGATCCAGATTCCGTCAGACGTCATCCAGTTGCGGACGGTCTCGATTGAAAGCCGGATATTATGGCGCTCTCTGAGCTTTTCTGCGGCCAGTGTGGGTCCAAAGTCACTGTAGTTTTCACGTATCAGCGTGAGTACACGCATTTTGAGAGATTCGGTCAGCCGACGGTTGCTGGGTTTACCGCGTTTGCGGCTGACAAGTCCTTCAGCACCTGAAACCCGGTAACGATTAATAAGCCGTTGCGCCTGACGTTCTGAAATGCCAAGCTGTGATGCTGCATCACGACGGCGCAGACGCTTTTCACAAACTGCCTGTATCACCGGTAAACGGTGGATCTCTTTATCTGACATGGTCACCAACATGCGTTGAGTCCCTTAGAATTGCATTCAGTTTAGCTTACTCTAAGGTGACATTTCTATCTGGATAAAAAGTGACATTACTAAATGGTTATAACATCTTTAGTGCGCATAATGTATATTATGTTAAATTGAATTTATGACGCCCAATACAGGCTTACTCCCTTGACTCATAATGCATCCCTCGCCTTTTCTGCACGCCTTCCATCGTGCCCTGTGTGAATTCTGCAAACTGTTGGCGGTTATCCTGCGTCAGATTTCACGTAGCGCACGCATTAAAAACCCGGCCACTGTGACCGGATAAGCCGACGGGACCTGCGTTTTTCACTATCTGGCGGCAATTACCGCATCTGCAATTTCCACAAAACCAGCACCTCCCGGGCCACGGGTAATCCACTGCGGAGGTTTCGGGATTTGATCAAGGTAATCTGATACCGTGCTCACTCCAACCGTATGTTCAAAGAATGAAAACATCGGCGCATCATTCGTCGAGTCGCCGCTATACAATACGGCAGAACGTTCGGCATCAATGTCGAGATCGTAAAAATCCCTGAGCACTCGTCGGGCCATAGATAACTTGTCATATTCTCCAGACCAGCCAAGAATCCAGAGATTGTTTACGGTGGTTGTAGCACCTGCTTGCGTCAATGCGTTAAGTATTAATGAACACTGATGGGCTTCTGGCGGTTTAGCAAAGGCAATGGACGTCATCCTGAAAGGTTGATCGTCGGCAAAATGAGCGGCAGGAATTTCCCTTTTTATCTGTTCCCCAATTTGCGTCAGGCGCTCAGCGACGTCAGGATATTTTTCTGTGCCGTGCCAGAAGAAACGCTCAATGCCATGACAGTCATTTCGCCTTCTGAAAAACACACCGCCATTTTCACCAATGACGCCATCAACTGGCCACATCCGTGCCATCTGGTCGCACCAGCCTGCGGGCGCGGCTGTGACCGGTATCACTTTTACTCCTGCATTCTGCAACCGTTCCAGCGCCATATAGGTTTCAGCCGCAAGGCGCCCCTTGTAAGTCAGCGTTTCATCCATGTCTGTGAGAACAAAACGCACATGTTTAAATGTTGACGAATCTGCGGAACAGATCTCTTTCATAAGCACACTCGAAGACTTGTAGATACAATAACTGTCTATAATTAAACGACTTATGGAATTGTTAAAGTCAAAATCGTACTAAGTTATAATTTTTATTGCGTTATTTCCGCCGCAGATTTCGTTGACTACCCTCTCCTTCTTCGCGATCCATGCGTAACAGACTTACTTCTCATTGATTTCCGCCTGAACCTGCTATACGCTTAGTTCACAAGGTGATGGTGTTCCACCTTTCCCAACCGCCGGTTCGCTCGAATCGGATGATGACGCCTGATATACAACTGTTGCTGTTTTTCTTAGGCATGTATGTCGGGTATCGCTATGAATAGTAAAACAACCACTTCATTACTTCCTGAATCTCATCTTTTTGAAAAGAAAGATGTTATCCATGCCTTTGACTATCACAACATCAGCAACAACGTAGCGCTCACCGGCTCTTGTTATGTCCATCGGCCCGTCTGCAACACATTGTTCATTTGCGATGCTGAACGTTTCTCATTACTTGAGAGGTGGCGTATGCATATGTACAAACACGCATTATTACTGGTCCAGAATGAAATCGATGGTGTGCTGTTGCTGCACCATGCTGAACGTCTGGCAAAAGAAATGGGGACTCAGATCACCCTCGGGCATATCAGTTCTGATTACCGGGAGCTGGATTACACGAGTGATGCTTTAACCCGGGATCGGCAATCACATGAAGTGATCGAGGCCAAAGCGATGCTCAGTCGCCTGGCGGAATCCAGCAGTATTCATGTGCAAGTGAAATCAATTATCAGCATTCAACGTTTCAAAGATGTTGAAGCGGTTATCCAACATGAGGATATCGACCTGGTCATGCTGGGTCATAAGAATCGCCTGTTTGGGGTTTTTTCCTCGTTCTCTTTTGAGTTCATCAATCATCTCTCGGTTGATGTGCTGATTAAACATATATCCACTCCATAAAATAAGGTCATTTCTATGAGCTATGAAATTGAACGTGTGATCGCAAGAGAAATTCTGGACTCCCGAGGTAATCCGACCGTTGAAGTCGAAGTCTCCGCCATCGGCGGCGGTGTTGCGCGCGCGTCAGTCCCTTCCGGTGCCAGTACCGGTTCGCGCGAAGCCATTGAGCTCCGTGATGGAGATAAGTCGCGTTTTGGCGGCAAAGGTGTATTGGGCGCGGTTCAGAGTATCAATACTGAGATCGATAATGCGCTGCGGGGATATGATGTCCGCCGCCAGAAAGATATCGATAACCGCCTGATAACTCTTGATGGTACGGAAAATAAAAGTCGTCTCGGGGCCAATGCTATTCTCGGGGTATCGCTTGCCGTGGCGCGTCTGGCCGCGCAGCTATCAAACATTCCGCTGTATCGTTACCTCGGCGGCGTTGGTGCTAACCTCCTCCCGGTTCCTTGTATGAATATCATCAATGGCGGCGTTCACGCTCGCTGGCAAGGCGCCGATTTTCAGGAGTTCATGATTGCCCCCTGGGGCGCAAGCTCTGTTCGGGAAGCCATTCGCTGGGGTAGCGAGGTGTATCAGAATTTACGTCAGGTCTTACTGGAGAAAGGCTTGTCTACTGGCGTGGGTGATGAAGGTGGATTCGCGCCAGCCGTCTCGTCAAACCGGCAACCGCTGGAATTGATTGTCGAAGCGATCGAAAAAGCCGGTTATAAACCCGGCGAGGATATTGTTATTTGCATGGACCCTGCATCCAGCGAATTTTACTCAGACGGAAAATACACCCTGCGCAGCGAAAATGCGCAATTCAGTGCGGAAGAGATGACGCGCTATTATGAGCGGCTGGTCAACGAATTCCCCATTGTTCTGATCGAAGATGGCCTGGCCGAAGATGACTGGGCTGGCTGGCGAATTCTGAGCGATACGCTTGGCAATAAGATTGAACTGGTGGGTGACGATCTTTTTGTGACTAACGTAAAATATATCCAGCGAGGAATTGATGAAAATCTGGCGAATGCCGCACTGATCAAATTGAACCAGATTGGTACGTTAAGCGAGACAATCGAAGCGGTTCAATTGTGTCATGATCATCACTGGGGCAGCTTTATCTCACACCGTAGCGGAGAAACAATAGACAGTTTCATTGCTGATATGACGGTAGGCTTACGCGCCGGACACCTCAAAACGGGAGCGCCAAGCCGTGGAGAACGCATCGAAAAATACAATCAGCTAATGCGTATTGAAGATGAACTTGGCGATGCCGCCGTTTTCGCCGGTAAATCTGCCTTCAGAAAAGGTTAACGCTCTGAAACCTCTCCCGTATTCCGGTATGCGGGAGAGGCATCAAAAACATCCCGGTACAGATCTTCGCCATAACTGATATCCAGAGGCACGCCTTCTGCTATTTTGTATGTCCTTTCTCCATCGTCGCGTCGTTCGGCGCACAAGTATACCGTGTCCTGGCGATCCTCCTGATAAAACGAACATGCAAATTCCGCAGTATGTGTAACAAAAAAGAGCTTCACGTTGCTTTCTGCCAGTGCGGTTACCACGCCTCTGATGATTTCGGCCCCTTCCCGACTGTTTGTCGCAGAGAACGATTCGTTAAACAGCACCAGGTCATCACGTTGTAGAGCATCAACAATGTCACTCATTCGTCGGAGCTCTTCATCCAGCTTTCCGCTGACCATATGGCTGTCTTCTTCACATTTGTAATGCGTGAATATCTGCCGACAAAGATCTGCGCTATAACATTCAGCAGAAACGAACATCCCTGTCTGCATCATTATCTGCGCCAGCCCGATACTGCGTAAAAACGTGGATTTCCCTCCCTGGTTTGCGCCAGTGATAATAAAAGTATTTTTATTATCTGTTCTTAATGTGTTGCTAACGATTTCCCGATCCGATGTCAGTGCAAGGCAGGGATCAAAGAGTGCCTCAAACACATGATGGCGTTCTCTTTGATATATCGGGACAGGAAAGCACAGCGGAATATTGCGTTTGTTTAAGGCCTGCGCAAGATTAAGGCATGAAATATAAAATCCTAATTCAGTGCGCAGTGACTTTAGAAAATTAAGCAAATGCGCGGTGGATTGCGCCATTGCGTTGGCGATCAATACGAGCCCTTCATCCTTTAAGTCGCTTAATGCCCTGAAGCCATTTTCATCACGCGCGGCTAGCTGTACGGTGTAATGCGCTGGCCTTTTTGTCCAAAGACGCCGAAACCATCCTTTTTGCGGGGGATTGGGCCGCCTGAGTACATAGTCTTTGCCCTGATTACCCTGCCCTAATCGTGCGCTGATTAATACGCCTTTTTTGAAAGTCATCTGCTTCAGATGTCTTTCAATAGTGCTCATATAATCATCGTTTAACTCCTGAACAAGCATCGAGAAAAGACGAACCATCCCCGGAGATTCAACGTGATGGATGTTTTCTTGTGCGATAATTTTTATTTTCTGTAAATAGGTCATCAGGAATTGGGTAAACGAAAGAGACTGATGCAGCACAGCGGAAGGATAATGACCAAAAACGCCGTAGTGAAGTTTTTCTTTTTCCATTTGCAGACATTCAACCACCACGCTATAGAATGTTCTGATAACGTCCTCATTATACAGGCAATCCCGCAGAATAGCCTGCCTGTACTCAATGTCAGGAATGCCCGATAGCAGCACAGAACATGCCTTCCTGACGACGGAATAAAGAAAATCATCTCCATCAGACAACGCATGAAACAACACCGCCAGCTCCAGATCTTTCATGGCAAATTTGATGTTCTCTGGGATATTATCGTCAACGATAAAATCGTTATCTTTATACATCAGATACGCGTTCATCCGTTTAACCTCGTTTTTATCTGCTCATATGTCAGCCCATGCTTTATCACCAGCGTCGTTGACCATGCGATACCATCGGCCGGTTTCCTGGTGATTTTATAGGTTCTTAATGCCGCATTATTATGCTCAACCGTACTCATTAAGCTGACGATGGACGGATCTAATGCCGTAAGCTCGTCGATAAACGTTACGCAGACACAAAGCGCATCGAGCATGACTATTTTCTTGATTACCCGTGTTCCCAGATAAATAGCGTCCCGCGATGTGGTTGACGTAAAAATCTCATTCATGATAATCAAACTGTGTGATGTGGCAGCATCAAGGATCGCTTTTATTCTCACCAGGTCGTCATACAGTTTTCCCCGAAGGTTATAAATATTTTCGCTTTTCTCAAAATGCGTAAAAATAGTGTCTGTCAGAAAGAGCTTTGCCTGCCTGGCAGGGACATAAATGCCCAGCAAGGCAAGAAAATGCAGTTGCCCTATCATGCGGGCAAAGGTGGTTTTCCCGCCCTGGTTGGGGCCCGATATGACGAAAATACGTTCATGCTTCTGGAAGCTGAAATCATTGCAGACAACCTTCTCCTTTTTCTCAAGGATGACCTCTGAAAGCGCGAGATCGAAAGCCGCAACAACCGAAATAGCTTTTTTATCTCGTTGTATCTCCGGGATACAAAACGGCAGCCCTTTCTGCCGAAATTTTTCAATGTATTCCACAACAGCCAGATAAAACTGCACTTCACGTTCAAAAAGATCCAGCGTGTTATCTCTGTAGCGCCTGTTGGCATCTATAAACACATCAAGTTGATGAAACTCGGCGGGAAATAGTCTGGCAACACAATCCAGAACTTGTGCTTCAATATGGTTCATCCCGAAGCTGTGATGTCTACTCTCCACCTCGACATTCACATCATGCTGCTTAAACTTTGAGAACACATCGAGGATCTCATCGCTATAGTTTTTCTCCTGGTGATACAGTTCAACAATAATGGTGTCGCCTTTAATTTTCAGACCGTACTGAACCGCCTCCAGACTTTTTCTTATCATAGTGGCGGTTGAATATAACCCGGTAAAATTTTCACTCTCGATATACTGACGAAGATAATGCCTGAAATTAATCATACCGTCGGAAGACAAAGACAGCGGCGCTATACGCTCATACAGCGCCGTAACGGCCTGGCAATACAACAAAATGCACTCAAGCTCCCAGCGCCGCTGTTGATAGAAGTAAAACCGGTTTGTTTTTTCTTCTGAAATCTCCCTGATATTCTTCATCTCTGCGGAATATGCCATTAGCGCCTTATAGAGCGCATGTATTGTCACATCCTGAATAATTTCCTGTCGATAGAGGATATCCTCCAGACATTCGAGCGGTGAATAAAAGAAAGCGCTGATGCCGTACTCTTCCCGCCCCTGAACAATGCGATCGACGATTTTATCAAGATTCAGATCGACAAAATATGCAGGAGCACGATCGCCCGAAGGGGGTGTATGACGACGACCAGAGGCATACAAAACGGTAATAAATTGCAGCGATGTTGTTGAGGTACGGCGCATAATGACTCCTACACAATACACGTTGACTTGTCCACGCGGGGTAACGTCCAGAATGTGCAGGCATCATCAGCCAGAGGGCGGTTATGAGGAGGAATGCCATCTCCTGTAAAAAACGTAGCAATGAACTCTGTAATTAGCCAGATCTCGTGTAAGATTTTTTGGATTAACCAAACGGAAAATTGGCAAATATGATCATCAGCTCTCGTCACGCTCGTCTTGTCAGCAAAGTAAAAAAACGGGCTACGCTTGTCGCCACCGCGTTTTTACTTGCCAGTTGCGCCTCAAAACCTCCCGTTTCGCTGGTTACGCCCCCTTCTTCCGCGACGCCAGCCCCATCCCAGAAAAATCAGCAGCCGGTTCGTGGTATCTGGCTGGCAACCGTTTCGCGCCTTGACTGGCCTCCGGTCAGTTCCGTGAATACGAGTAATGCGGCGGTTCGGGTACGTCAACAACAGAACGCGTTGATCGAAAAGCTGGATAAACTAAAAAGTCTGGGAATTAATACCGTGTTTTTCCAGGTCAAGCCGGATGGAACGGCGCTCTGGCCGTCAAAAATTTTACCGTGGTCAGATATGCTGACCGGAAAGATTGGTGAAGATCCGGGCTACGATCCGCTACAGTTTATGCTTGATGAAGCGCATAAGCGGGGAATGAAAGTACACGCCTGGTTTAACCCCTACCGCGTATCAGTAAACACCAAACCGGCAACGGTGGCGCAGTTAAACGCGACGGTGACGTCAAATCCGGCGAGCGTGTTTGTGCTGCATCGCGACTGGGTGCGCATCTCTGGAGACCGTTTTGTTCTTGATCCCGGCATTCCTGACGTCCGGGACTGGATCACCAGTATCGTGGCGGAAGTGGTCACACGTTATCCCATCGATGGCGTACAGTTTGATGACTATTTCTATACCGAAACGCCTGGCTCCACGCTTAACGACAATTCCACCTTTGCCCGATATGGTCAGGCGTTTGCCTCAAAAGCGGACTGGCGGCGACACAATACGCAACTGCTGATTGAGCAGGTGTCCCGCACGGTCAAAAACCTGAAACCGGATGTTGAATTTGGCGTCAGCCCCGCTGGTGTATGGCGTAACCGCTCGCATGATCCGGCAGGTTCGGATACGAGGGGCGCGGCGGCGTATGATGAATCCTATGCTGATACTCGCCGCTGGGTGCAACTGGGATTACTGGATTACATTGCGCCGCAGCTCTACTGGCCCTTTGCGCGTGACGCGGCACGTTATGATGTGCTGGCGAAATGGTGGGCGGATGTGGTGAAACCCACGAATACCCATCTCTATATTGGCGTGGCGTTGTATAAAGTCGGCGAACCGTCAAAGAATGAACCGGACTGGATGATCAATGGCGGCGTCCCGGAGCTTAAGAAGCAACTGGATCTGAATGAATCCGTCTCACAAATCAAAGGCACAATCCTGTTCAGAGAAAGCTATCTTGATCGGCCGCAAACCCAGCAAGCGGTGAACTATCTGAAAAGTCGGTGGGGAAGCTAACCTCCCCACACCCTCTTTCCGTGAGACTGACTCAGCCGTCATCCCTTCAGGCGGCTGATATTCCCATCAATTTGCTTTTGGATATAGTTCAGCGTGTCGCTCGTGATTTGCCCCGGGTAGAGGTCGGTAGCAATTGCGCTGAACGTCGCCGCAACGTCGCAAATAGTCGCGATGATCTCCGCGACTCTGGGGGCTGGCAATTCGGCTTCCTGTTCGCCCAGCGCCTGAAGATGCTTTCTTTCAATATCCAGAGCTTCACCCATCACATCCATCTGGTGATAGCCGCCAGGCCCATCGCAATAGGTCACATCATAGGCGGGCGCCAGGGTCCATTGTCCATCTGCGGACATCAGATAAGCGAAGTTCTTAGGATGATCGTCCCGGTTGTTGAACACGACATTAAAGACCACTCGCTCGAAGGCAAGCGCTTTTTCCCGAATATCGTTGGTGCATATTTGCGTCGCACGTAAAAAACTTCGGTAGTCGAGCGAACCCGGCGTCTGGTAATTCGCGCCAGTGAAGGCGGCCAGACTTTGCATGGGCACACGCATCCCTTGTTCACGATCAAAACGGCGGGTGGCGAATGCCGCTTGCCCTTCCGGCAAGGCGAAATACGTAACGTCAGGCGTCTGGATGCCGCATTTGCGCAGACACGCTGAATAGACGGCTTCAATGGCGCAGACCTCGGCATGTTCCTGTCTGGCCGGGAATTTGACCAGCCAGCTTTCCGCGCCGGCTAACGGCGAGGTTGTGAATTTTGACGTGACAGTGTCACGGTAGAGTAATGCTTTTGGCCGTGCCCCCTGTGGTGAACCGCCCATCTGCAATAATTTTTGCAGGAACTCCCCGCCTTCTCCGCTCAGAACCTCCTGCACCTCTGCGGCCAGCTGCACCAGCGGGATCTCTTCTTGCGAGGTGAGTTCTGCCTCAGCCTGTACCGGCTGGAATGTCATTGCCCCCATTGCGTTGCCGCCCACCCAGGTGAGCCGCTCCAGGGGGCCAATCCGGGCGGCATTGAGTCCTCTGCGTTTGAATAAGCGATCCATCAGCAGCATTCCCCAGCCATCAGGCAGAGCGTCGTAAACCGGCCCCGGAAGATGTAATTGATGAGCCGGAAAGTCCCTGCGTAATCGCGGCCCCTCAAGCGGTAATGTTAAGCGGGATAGCTCAAAACCTTTGCGAACGGCCTCGTCACTGTATTCAAAGGCGATGACTGGCCGACCGGTCAATGCCGTTGATGAGACCAGCTTGCCCCAGAGCCATCGTTCCCCCCATCCTTCATAGAAGACGTCTATCTGCTCAGGCATCGCTATTTTTCCTCTTCACCCGCTGACGCGTCGCGCTCTTCTCATAACGTAAGATATCATCCAGGCTATCAATTTTGGGCTTGAACAGCGCTTTCAACGCGTCGCCATAACCTAATACCACCGCCACTCTGACCAGATTCTCGAAGCCCACATTTTTGCCTGCTTCAAGGTTTGAAACCGTATTGACGCCAACCCCCGCCCGGGCGGCCACGTCAGCCTGAGTCATCTGTTTTGCCAGGCGTTCTTTGCGTAACCGGTCGCACAGTAGCGTAACAATCTCGGCTGGAGAACTAAGGGTTAAATCCATCATAGTGTCCCTTATCGCAATATTTCTGACGTAATGCACAATATTATAGAGTTAATGTGCAACGAAGGCAAAAAGCATAAACCACTATATAATGGAGTTATTGGCTATTCATGGAGATAAAACACTAAATAATGGATTTAGTTATCTGACTGACACAAGCAGAACGTCTGCAATTTGCAGACGTTCTGTGAGGGAGAGAGAAAATTATGCCGCTGTGGGTTCAGGCAATCTGAATGAAGAGACCAGCAGCGCCAGTTGTTCAGCCTCTTCTTTCAGGACCTGGGTTCGCGCAGCGGCATCATCAATCAGCGACGCGTTCTGCTGAACCGTACTGTCCATTTCGGTTACTGCCAGCGTAACCTCAGAGACACCTTTACGCTGTTCTTCACCCGCCACGCGAATTTCACCCATCAATTGTCTGACCTGACGCACGTTGCCGACCAACTCGCCAAGACGATCCCCGGCGTTATGGATCTGCTGACTGCTGCTGTCTACGTGTGAAACCGACTCATCGATTAACGCCTTGATCTCCTGCGCGGCAGTGGCGCTGCGTTGTGCCAACGTGCGCACTTCAGAGGCGACGACGGCAAATCCGCGACCGGCATCACCTGCTCGTGCGGCTTCCACCGCCGCATTCAGCGCGAGAATGTTGGTCTGAAACGCGATGCTGTCGATAACGGCGACAATTTCCACCATCCTGCCGGACGACGCGCTGACGTTATCCATCGTGGAAATCACGCCCTGCATGACATCGCCACAGCGGTTAGCCGTTTGCGCCGTGTTTTCGGAAAGCTCATCGGCTAACTGTGTATTCCCGGTATTTTGATGAACGGTCGCATTTAATTGCTCCATCGCCGACGCGCTTTCCTCCAGCGCGGCAGCCTGCTGCGTTACGCGGGAGGATAACTCCATATTACTGTCAGCCAGACTGACGGCGTTATTCGCAACCACCACGCTACTGCTGCGAACGGTAATCAGGATCGCGGATATTTTGTCCACAAAGAGGTTAAAGGCCTGAGCAATATCGGAAATCTCATCTTTACCCCGGACGTCCAGGCGGCGAGTCAGGTCGCCTTCGCCCTGGGCGATATCATCCAGCGCGCGACGCGTATCGTCCAGACGAGAGATAAGACGGCGCACCACCAGCCAGGAGCCCACCAGCAGAATGGCCATGATCGGAATCAGCACTTCCAGTACATCCTTCATCATCACTTTTGCCAGTCCGACAACGCGTTCTTCAGGCGTCACCAGACCAACGATCCACCCGGTATCCGCCATCGGGAAAAGCATCACCCGGGAAGGCCCGTCCAGTATGCCGTCGTGTGCAAGAGGAATGGTGGCGACATCGGCCGAGGCATTCAGCGTTTTCAGCGATCCGGCTACCGGGGCGAGCCAGTCAGAGGCTTTGACCAGGTCAGTAAACGTTTTAAACTGCGCGTGATCGGCCTGCGGGAAATAGAGGATTTGCCCCTGTTTATCCACCACAAAGGCGTAACCGCCCGTGCTGTTCCCCTGCTGTTGCATAAAGGTGGCGACGTTATCCAGTCGGATATCGGTTGTGGCGACGCCGGCAAATTTCCCTGCCAGTTGATAAGGAATGCTACAGGTCACCATGTTAACCCCGGAAATCGTATCCTGGTAAACATCAGACCAGACGCAACTGTTCTGTGAGTGCCCTTTCGCCTGGAGATACCAGCTTTCGTTATGATAACCGCTTCCTCCGGCAACGTTGTAGTCGTCGGAAAAGATCAATTTCCCTTCTGCATCACGCGCCCAGAAGAAACTGCGTCGCTCAATGCCGGGCGTAAAGGCATCCGGCTCCGGCCAGATGCCGCCGCCGGTAATGATGGAATCATTCTGTTCGCCAATAAGATGCGGAACGACATGCTGGTATAGCGATTCGTCGTTTGGCAGCACTTCGGCAAGGCGCGACAGGCTTACCGTTTCACCTTCAATACGCGATAAAACAGTACCTAACTGGCGAGTCAGTCCTTGCCCTGTCTCCTCTATCAGGGCGGAGTTGATCTCAACAACGCGCGGCTGACCGCGCCAGAGCATAATGGCAACAATAACCAGCGTGGTCACTGCAAGCAGCGCAATCCCCCCAATCGTCAGACGGGTGGAAATGCGTGATGGATACCAGACCATACAAACCCCTTATGTAAACGACTCTCTTTTATTCAGTATCGGCACACAAATTTATATCTTTATGCGGTTTTATGGTTCGTTAAGAAATATTAACACGCTCTTAAATGTGACGTTGTCACTAATAACAAAATCCTGCACTTTCAGATGATTTAAATAGCATGATAAGTTTATTTTGAATATTATTTTTAATGCGTTGCTTTAATCACTTACGCGCCAGGCCTTGTGTTCTCCTGGTTGTAGCGCACTTCACAAGTCAGGGAGTTTTACGCTTCACCGCCTTCATACGTTGCTACAAACCTGTCTGTTATAAAAGAATAATTAATATCGTGTTGTATTTTAATGCGTAAAATGAACAGATTACTTGCCTGCTGAATATTTATTAAATCTACAAAAATAATACACTTTTCTTTCCGCCGATAAATAATGTGTCTCGCGCTTTTATATTTTTCTGCTATCTACGCTGGCGTTTGTCATTTTTGACCCTGCAATTTCTGGCATCACAATGTGATCCCTGCGACGGATTCGACACATTCATGCCCTCTCTGACGATCGCTGCACCAAAAGTGAACTAATCTGCACAAATGTTGATAATTCGTTAATTAAATATCACTTTAATTTAACAAAAAAGACGGCGATGCCGTGGTTTCCAGGTTGGCATGCGTCCTGCATTGTTAATTCAGTAACAGCGGAATGCTCTCTGACAGCTCACTAACAGCGAGACGGTAATGACATCAAAACCTGAGTTATTTGCCCGAATTGAGAAGAGCTTTAGCCAGCATACGCCCAGCGAAAAGCGCGTTGCAGGCTGGCTGTTAGCGCACGCGGCGCAGATACCGTTTGAAACGGCAGACGGTATCGCCAGAGCGACAGGCACCAGCGGCATCACGGTGGGACGTTATTTACGGAAGCTTGGTTTTCGTAATCTTGAGGACGCCAAGGCCAGCCTGCGGGAACTGCCATCCGTGCCCTATCAGCCCTGGGGGATGAATGAACGCCTTGACTCCTGGCAACAGCAGCAGCGGCTGCCCGACAGAGCGCGTCAGTCGCTGTCGCTGGAAATTGATGCCATCACCCACGTCTATCAGCTGGCGCAAAGTGAAACGTTCTTGCGAATCGCTCAGCAACTGGCGCATGCGGAGGCCGTGTATGTTCTGGGGATTCAGTCCACGCGCGGCATTGCTAACGCCTTTTTCAGCCATCTGGAATATCTGCGGCCCAAAGTCAGTTATTCCGAAGGGTTATCCGGGAGCTGGGTTGAGTCGCTGAATTCCGGGTTCGCACGGCCATATGTGGTGATCACGGATACCCGCGCCTATTCCGCCGCTGCCCGTCAGTATTGTCGCGTTGCCAGCGAGCGGCGCATTCCGCTGGCGTTAATCACTGATGTCTGGTGTCCGTGGGCCAGAGATTACGCCATCGACTTATTGCAGGTAAAAACCGACACCGGGCACTTCTGGGATTCACTCGCCCCCGTGAGCTGCCTGTTCAACTTATTGCTGTCAGGCGTGGTGGATCAACTGGGCGATACGCTTGCTGAACGGCTGCGAACCAATCGCCAGCTGCAACAAGAGTTTGGTCAATTCGAACAATAAACAGGAAACGTGCTATGTCAGAAACCCCTGAACTGGTCGATCTGTCAGTGATTTTCCCCTCGCTGCATATCGATCTCAAATACGCCACCGCCGATAACCTCACCGGCGCGCCCATTTACCGGGAGGCCCGTTGCCTGTTGCATACGGATGCCGTCACCGCGCTGGCGAAAAGTATCAGCATCGCGCAGCTGGCAGGGCTGTCTCTGGTGGTATACGACGCCTATCGTCCGCAGCAGGCGCAGTCGGTTCTGTGGCATGTCTGTCCCGATCCGCAATACGTGGTGGATGTGGCCATCGGTTCAAACCATAGCCGTGGTACGGCAATTGACGTCACTCTGATGGATGAGCATGGCAACGTGCTTGATATGGGGGCCGGTTTTGATGAAATGCACGATCGCTCGCACTCGTATCACCCTTCTGTTCCACCCGCAGCGCAACGTAATCGATTGTTATTGAACGCTATTATGTTTGGCGGTGGTTTTGTCGGCATCCGCAGTGAATGGTGGCATTTCGAATTGCCGGACGCGGCCAGCTACCCCTTGCTCGACGACTGCATTGCCTGTTTCCCGGCATCACGCACAACAACACAACCCTCCCTGTAATGGAGCACGGTCATGAAGACAACACACGCTTTAACTTCGCTGTTTCGTCCCGCCCTGATTGCCGTGGCACTGGCTGTTGCCCTGCCCGCCGCTCAGGCGGCTGTACCCAAAGATATGCTGGTGATTGGTAAAGCGGCCGATCCGCAAACGCTTGATCCTGCCGTCACTATTGATAACAACGACTGGACGGTGACCTACCCGTCTTATCAACGCCTTGTGCAGTACAAAACCGAGGGAGGTAAAGGTTCCACGGAGGTTGAAGGCGATCTGGCGAGCGACTGGAAGGCCTCAGACGATCAGAAAGAGTGGACGTTTACCCTTAATAAAGATGCCCGATTCGCTGATGGCTCGCCCGTTACGGCAGATGCGGTGCAACAATCTTTTGCGCGTCTGCTGAAAATTGGGCAAGGCCCGGCAGAAGCCTTTCCAAAAGATTTGAAAGTCGAAGCCGTCGATGACTATACGGTGAAATTTACGCTGAGCCAGCCGTTTGCGCCCTTCCTGTACACGCTGGCGAATGACGGCGCCTCCATTATTAACCCGGCGGTTCTGAAAGAACATGCCGCAGATGATGCGCGCGGTTTTCTGGCGCAGAATACCGCAGGTTCCGGCCCGTTTATGCTGAAAAGCTGGCAGAAAGGACAGCAGCTGATTCTGGTGCCGAATCCGCATTATGCGGGAGCCAAACCTGCCTTTAAGCGCGTGTCGGTAAAAATTATTGGTGAGAGCGCTTCCCGCCGCCTGCAATTGTCGCGGGGAGACATCGACATTGCCGATGCTCTCCCGGTAGACCAGCTCAACGCGTTAAAACAGGAAGGGAAAGTCAACGTGGCGGATTACCCTTCGCTGCGCGTGACTTATCTCTATCTGAACAACAGTAAAGCGCCGCTGAATCAGGTGGATTTGCGCCGGGCCATCTCATGGTCAACGGACTATCAGGGCATGGTGACGGGTATCCTCAGCGGTAACGGCAAGCAGATGCGCGGCCCGATTCCTGAAGGTATGTGGGGCTATGACGCGAAGGCAATGCAGTACAGTTTTGATGAAGCGAAAGCCAAAGCCGCCTGGGAGCAAGTCGCGACCAAGCCCGATGGCCTGAGCTTCCTCTACTCTGATAACGATCCAAACTGGGAGCCGATTGCGCTTTCCACGCAGGCCAGCCTCAGCAAGCTGGGCATTAAGGTGAAGCTGGAAAAACTGGCGAATGCCACCATGCGCGACCGGATCGGCAAAGGTGATTACGACATTGCCATCGGCAACTGGAGCCCGGACTTCGCCGACCCGTACATGTTCATGAACTACTGGTTTGAGTCTGATAAGAAAGGCCTGCCGGGTAACCGTTCGTTTTATGACAACGCCGGGGTCGATAAACTTCTGCGCAGCGCGCTGACCACCACCGATCAGGCGGCCAGAACGAAGGATTACCAGCAGGCGCAAACCATCGTGATTGATGAGGCCGCCTACGTCTATCTCTTCCAGAAAAACTACCAGCTGGCGATGAACAAAGAGGTCAAAGGCTTTGTTTTCAACCCCATGCTGGAACAGGTCTTTAACATTGGCGCCATGAGTAAATAAGCCACGTTGATGCGGGGCCGTTATGGCTCCGCAAGGGGAAGCCTATGACGTTCTGGAGCATTTTACGCCAGCGATGCTGGGGACTAATTCTGGTGGTCGCCGGTGTTTGCGTAATTACGTTTATTATTTCTCACCTGATTCCTGGCGACCCTGCGCGACTGCTGGCCGGCGATCGCGCCAGCGATGAGATTGTCGAAAACATTCGCCAGCAGCTGGGGCTGGATCAGCCGCTGTATGTGCAATTTTTTCGCTATGTCAGCGACGTTTTTCACGGTGATCTGGGCACGTCTATACGCACTGGCCGCCCGGTAATGGAAGAGTTGCGCGTGTTTTTCCCCGCCACGCTTGAACTGGCCTTCTGTTCCCTGCTGCTGGCGTTGGTGATCGGAATTCCGCTGGGGATTTTATCCGCCGTATGGCGAAACCGCTGGCTGGACCATCTGGTGCGGCTGATGGCGATAACCGGCATTTCCACCCCGGCGTTCTGGCTGGGGCTGGGCGTTATTGTTCTGTTTTACGGGCATCTGCAAATTCTGCCCGGCGGTGGAAGGCTTGATGACTGGCTGGACCCGCCCGCCCACGTCACCGGGTTCTACCTGATTGACGCGCTGCTGGAGGGGAATGGCGAGGTCTTTTTCAACGCGTTACAACACCTTATTTTACCGGCGCTGACCCTGGCGTTTGTCCACCTGGGAATTGTCGCCCGTCAGATTCGTTCCGCCATGCTGGAGCAACTCAGCGAGGACTACATTCGCACCGCGCGTGCCAGCGGTCTGCCTGGCTGGTACATCGTGCTCTGCTATGCCTTACCTAACGCCCTGATTCCGTCGATTACCGTTCTGGGGCTGGCGCTGGGGGATTTGCTGTATGGCGCCGTGCTTACCGAGACGGTCTTTGCCTGGCCGGGAATGGGGGCCTGGGTGGTCACCTCTATTCAGGCGCTGGATTTTCCGGCGGTGATGGGGTTCGCCGTAGTGGTCTCTTTGGCTTATGTGCTGGTAAACCTGGTCGTCGATTTACTCTATTTGTGGATCGATCCCCGAATCGGTCGCGGAGGTGCTGAATGATGTTAACGCAAGAGACGCCCGCCCCGTCGCAGACCGCCCGCCGCCGGATCGACTGGGCAAAACTCTTCTGGCTGATGAAAAGCAGCCCGCTGACGCTGACCGGCGGCGTGATTATCATCCTGATGTTGCTACTGATGGTGCTGTCGCCCTGGATAACGCCTTACGATCCCAATGCCATCGATTTGACCGCACGCCTGCTTGCGCCCTCTGCGACGCACTGGTTCGGCACTGACGAAGTGGGACGCGATCTGTTCAGCCGCGTACTGGTCGGCAGCCAGCAATCCATTGTCGCCGGGCTGGTCGTCGTAGGGATTGCCGGTGGAATCGGCTCCTTGCTTGGCTGTCTGTCCGGCGTCATGGGCGGGCGCGCCGACGCTATTATTATGCGCCTGATGGATATTATGCTGTCGATTCCTTCGCTGGTGCTGACGATGGCGCTGGCCGCCGCGCTGGGGCCGAGCCTGTTTAACGCCATGATGGCGATCGCCATTGTCCGTATTCCTTTTTATGTGCGCCTGGCGCGAGGGCAAACGCTGGTCGTGCGCCAGTTTACCTATGTACAGGCTGCCCGAACGTATGGCGCTTCCCGCTGGCACCTTATCAGCTGGCATATCTTACGTAATTCGCTGCCGCCGCTTATCGTGCAGGCGTCGCTGGATATTGGCAGCGCGATCCTGATGGCCGCCACGCTGGGCTTTATTGGCCTTGGCGCACAACAGCCCTCCGCTGAATGGGGCGCAATGGTGGCTATTGGTCGTAACTATGTCCTAGACCAGTGGTGGTATTGCGCCTTTCCTGGGGCGGCGATCCTGATTACCGCTGTCGGGTTTAACCTGTTTGGCGATGGTATTCGCGATCTGCTTGACCCTAAAGCCGGAGGAAAACAGTCATGACCCAACCCGTGCTGGAAATTGAGGATTTACACCTGAGCTTTCCGGGTTACAAAGCCGATGTTCACGCCCTTAACCACGTATCGTTGCGTATCGACCGGGGCGAAATCGTCGGCGTGGTCGGCGAGTCCGGGTCAGGTAAATCCGTCACCGCCATGCTGGCAATGCGGCTGCTGCCGGAAGGCAGCTATCACATTCATCAGGGCCGCGTATCGCTGCTGGGCGAGGACGTGCTGAATGCCAGCGAAAAGCAGATGCGTAAATGGCGCGGCGCGCGCGTGTCGATGATCTTCCAGGAGCCAATGACGGCGCTGAATCCCACCCGGCGCATTGGGCAACAAATGGTGGAAGTCATTCGCTATCATCAGGCGGTGAGCCGCCAGGCGGCGCGGGAAAAAGCCATCGCCCTGCTGGAAGAGATGCAAATTCCCGATGCGGCGCAGGTTATGGCGCGATTTCCGTTTGAGCTTTCCGGCGGGATGCGCCAGCGGGTGATGATCGCGCTGGCATTCTCCTGCGAGCCGGAGCTGATTATTGCCGACGAACCCACTACCGCGCTGGACGTCACGGTGCAGCTACAGGTTCTGCGTTTGCTGAAACTAAAAGCGCGAGCCAGCGGTACTGCGGTGCTGTTTATCAGTCATGATATGGCGGTGGTATCGCAGTTGTGCGATCGGCTGTATGTCATGTACGCCGGAAGCGTGATTGAGAGCGGCCCCACGCAGACGGTTATTCACCGCCCCACGCATCCCTATTCCATTGGTTTGTTGAAATGCGCGCCGGAACACGGCGAACCTCGCGCGCCGCTGCCCGCGATTCCAGGGACGGTGCCTAACCTGACCTGCCTGCCAACCGGATGCGCCTTCCGCGAACGCTGTTTTGCCGCCGGGACGCTGTGCGAGGCTGTCCCGGCGCTGGAGAATCATGGCGAACCTGAACAACAATCCGCCTGCTGGTATCCACAACAGGAGATGACGCATGCCTGACATATTGCTCTCGTTACGGGATGTCCATATCACCTTCCCCGCCCGTAAAAACTGGTTGGGGCGGGTGACGGAACGCGTACATGCCCTGAACGGTATGGATTTGCAGATTCGCCAGGGAGAAACGCTCGGCATCGTGGGGGAATCCGGCTGCGGGAAAAGTACGCTGGCGCAACTGCTGATGGGAATGTTAAAACCCAGCCACGGCGAGTGCTCGCGGCCTGGCGTTGCTCGCACCGGCGCCAACAGCGGGATGCAGATGGTCTTTCAGGACCCGCTCTCTTCGCTGGACCCCCGATTACCCGTCTGGCGGATTATCACTGAGCCCGTCTGGCTCCAGAAGCATAACAGCGAACGTGAACGGCGGACGCTGGCGGAAGAACTGGCCTTACAGGTTGGCATCCGGCCTGAGTACCTCGACAGGCTTCCCCATGCGTTTTCCGGCGGACAACGCCAGCGCATCGCCATTGCTCGCGCCTTATCGTCAGAGCCGGACGTTATCGTGCTTGATGAACCGACTTCCGCGCTGGATATCTCCGTGCAGGCGCAGATCCTGAATCTGCTGGTTGCGCTACAGACGCGCCGTAAACTGACGTATGTGTTGATTTCACACAACGTGTCGGTTGTGCGATATATGAGCGATCGGGTTGCGGTGATGTATCTCGGGCAAATTGTTGAACTGGGCGACGCGCAACAGGTGTTAACCACGCCTGCGCATCCCTATACCCGGCTGTTGCTGGATTCCGTGCCGAAAACAGGTGCGCCACTGGCAGAAGACCTGGTGCTGCGCAAAACGGAACTACCGGGGAACCGCCACCTGCCGCAAGGGTGTTATTTTCGCGATCGCTGTCCGCTGGCAACCCGTGGCTGTGAAAAACCGCAGGCATTATTGACGCGGGGATCGGAGAGCGACGTTCGCTGCTGGCGAGCGGTGGAGTAAGAGCCAGACAATCGCCCGGTGGCGCTGTCGCTTACCGGGCCTACAGAGTGTTTTGTGGAGCCGACCCGACGCTCAATCACCGGGCCGTCGAGATTGATGCCGTTATGACGTCAACTGATAATCCAGCGTGATTTCTGCTTTCAGCACCTGCGAAACCGGGCATCCGGCTTTCGCTTTCTGAATAATGCCGTCAAAGGTGGACGCATCAATGCCAGGTACGGCAACTTTACTGTGCAACGCAATTTTCGTGATCGCAAAACCCGCGTCGACTTTATCCAGCGAGACATCGGCTGTCGTGTCGATTGACGATGGGGTAAAACCCGCCTCGCCCAGCATCAGCGAAAGCGCCATCGAGAAACAGGCCGCGTGGGCCGCGCCGATCAACTCTTCCGGGTTGGTTCCTTTTACGCCTTCAAAGCGTGTATTAAAGCCATAGGGTTGTTGATTCAACACGCCGCTTTCGGTCGATACCGTACCTTTTCCACCTTTAATATCGCCTTCCCAGTGTGCCTGACCTTTCTTATGGATTGTCATTCTTGCTCTCCTGTTGGCTCAAAACAGAAAGTATAGACCAACTCTGTTACACGCGTTCGGTCGCCTTCCGGGGAAAACCTGCTATGCTGTACCAGCAACCTAAGGGGTTACGTTTCTTTCGCAATTGCGAATTTGTCCTTAAAACTAGCAACAGGATTGAGGAGTTAAAATGAAATCGAACCGTCAGGCCCGTCATATTCTTGGACTGGACCATAAAATTTCCAACCAACGCAAACTCGTGACCGAAGGCGACAAAGTCAGCGTGGTCAACAACCCTACTGGCAGAAAACGTCACGCTGACAGCCAAAAGTAAGCGCCCCGTTCTGATATGACGATAAACACCATTGCAACCGCAATGGTGTTTTTGCTTACAAAAGCCTGGATTCATTCACAATGCTTTATACTCTTTGCCCGACGCCCTGGTGAAAACCTAAGTACGCCCATAAAACAGCACCAGGAACGGATATTCGAAAAAGAGTGAGTGACATGGAAACCAAAATCAAGAAACAGCGTTCCCTTTATATTCCTTACGCTGGCCCTGTGCTGCTGGAATTTCCTCTCCTGAATAAAGGAAGCGCTTTCAGTATAGAAGAACGCCGTAACTTCAACCTGCTGGGGTTACTGCCGGAAGTGGTCGAATCGATTGAAGAACAGGCGGAGCGCGCCTGGATCCAGTATCAGGGATTCAAAACGGAAATCGATAAACATATCTATCTGCGCAACATTCAGGATACCAACGAAACCCTGTTCTACCGACTGGTGCAAAACCATCTCGATGAGATGATGCCGGTTATCTATACCCCAACGGTGGGCGCCGCCTGTGAGCGCTTCTCTGAGATCTACCGTCGCGCGCGCGGCGTGTTCATCTCTTATCAGAACCGCCACAACATGGACGATATCCTGCAAAATGTGCCTAACCACAATATCAAAGTGATTGTGGTGACGGACGGGGAACGCATCCTCGGTCTTGGCGACCAGGGCATTGGCGGAATGGGGATTCCAATCGGTAAACTGTCGCTGTACACCGCCTGTGGCGGCATCAGCCCGGCCTATACCCTGCCGGTGGTGCTGGACGTCGGCACCAACAATCAGCAGTTGCTGAACGATCCGCTCTATATGGGCTGGCGTAACCCGCGCATCACCGATGACGAATACTATGAATTCGTCGATGAGTTTATTCAGGCGGTGAAACAGCGCTGGCCGGACGTCTTGCTGCAATTCGAAGATTTCGCGCAGAAAAACGCGATGCCGCTGCTTAATCGCTATCGCGATGAAATCTGCTCTTTCAACGATGATATTCAGGGAACGGCAGCCGTGACCGTCGGTACTCTGATTGCCGCCAGCCGTGCGGCGGGCAGCCAGTTGAGCGAGCAGAAAATCGTCTTCCTTGGCGCAGGTTCTGCCGGTTGCGGGATCGCTGAACAGATCATCGCGCAGACCCAACGCGAAGGGCTCAGCGAAGAAGCCGCTCGCCAGAAAGTGTTTATGGTGGATCGCTTTGGTCTGTTGACGGACCAGATGCCTAACCTGCTCTCATTCCAGACGAAGCTGGTGCAAAAACGCGAGAACCTGCAACACTGGGACAGCGAAAGCGAAGTGCTCTCCCTGCTTGATGTCGTGCGCAACGTGAAGCCGGACATTCTGATTGGCGTGTCGGGGCAAACCGGGCTCTTTACTGAAGAGATCATTCGCGAGATGCACAAGCACTGCCCACGTCCGATCGTGATGCCGCTGTCTAACCCGACGTCCCGCGTTGAAGCCACGCCTCAGGACATCATCGCCTGGACCGAAGGCAATGCGCTGGTCGCGACCGGCAGTCCTTTCGCGCCGGTGGCCTGGAAAGATAAAATTTACCCTATTGCGCAATGTAATAACGCCTACATCTTCCCGGGGATCGGCCTGGGCGTGATTGCGTCCGGCGCGTCGCGTATTACCGACGAAATGCTGATGTCGGCAAGCGAAACGCTGGCGAAATACTCTCCGCTGGTGCTCAACGGCGAAGGTCTGGTATTGCCGGAGCTGAAAGATATTCAGACCGTGTCGCGAGCGATTGCCTTTGCCGTGGGTAAAATGGCGCAGCAACAGGGCGTGGCGGTAAAAACGTCCGCAGAAGCGCTACAGCAAGCCATCGACGAGAATTTCTGGCAAGCGGAATACCGCGATTACCGCCGTACCTCTATCTGAGTGTTTGCCCGGTGGCGCTACGCTTACCGGGCCTGCGTTTTATACGGTTGTCGGCCGGATAAGCGCAGCGCCATCCGGCATTCTGTTGGCAAAAAAAAAGCGCTACAGACGTAGCGCTTTTGTCTTTTGAAAGCGGGTTATTGTAATCCCTCTTTGCTTTCCTTTTTCGCTTCGACCTTCTCGACGTCGCGATACCAGCGCGGGTGGTGTTTCTTCGCCCAGCGGCGACTCACCTTACCTTCGATCATCCCTTTAATCGATCCTTTCACCCAGAATGCCATATACATATGGATGAGGATGGCGTGCATCAGGATGATGCCTGCCGCCGCATGGATCAGCAGGCTGTAACGCACGACCTGCATCGGGAAGAACTGCGCAAAGTACGGACGCCAGATAATCACGCCCGTCACCAGCAGCACGAAAATCATGCTCATGATCGACCAGAACATCATTTTCTGCCCGGCATTGTACTTACCGACATCGGCGACTTTGTGTTCATTGCCCTTCAGTACTTCCACAATATTCTTCAGCCACGGAAGATCTTTCTTGTCCGGGATGTTGTGGTGTACAAAGCGCACAAACATGAACATCAGTGCGACAAAAATCGCTACGCCGAAGAACGGGTGCAAAATACGCCCCATCTGCGGCGTCCCGAAGGTTTGCGTCAGCCATTGCAGCGTCGGGAAGAAAAACGCAATTCCCGACAGCGACACCAGGAAGAAGCAAATCACCACCGTCCAGTGACAGGCGCGATCGATAAATTTCGTGCGCACAATCATTTTCGACTTACTCATGATGGTCCTCCTCTTCATCGTCCACTTCCTTGTTCGGGCCAATACCAATGTAGTGATAGATAAGCCCGGCGAAGGTGGCGATAAACCCGGCGGCAGCCAGAGGTTTCAGCGCCCCTTTCCACAAGTTGATAGAGGTATCGATCTGTGGATCTTTCGGTAAGCCGTGATACAGCTCCGGCTGGTTCGCGTGATGCAGAACGTACATGACGTGCGTACCGCCCACACCTTGTGGGTTGTAAACACCGGCATGTTCGAAACCGCGCGCTTTGAGTTTCTCCACGCGCTGCTCCCCCATCTCCAGCATCTCTTTCTTGGTGCCGAAATGGATTGCCCCGGTCGGGCAAGTTTTCACGCAAGCCGGTTCCTGACCGATACTGACGCGATCCACACACAGCGTACATTTATAGACGCGGTTGTCCTCTTTATTGAGGCGCGGAACATTAAATGGACACCCGGCGATGCAGTAGCCGCAGCCAATACAATGTTCGGACTGGAAATCAACAATCCCGTTAGCGTACTGGATGATCGCGCCGGCAGACGGGCATGCTTTCAGGCAGCCCGGATCTTCACAGTGCATACAGCCGTCTTTACGAATCAGCCATTCCAGCTTGCCGTTCTGTTCGGTTTCGCTAAAACGCATCACCGTCCAGGATTTCGCGCTGAGATCGGCCGGGTTGTCATACACCCCGACGCAATGACCTACCTCGTCACGAATGTCATTCCACTCGGAACAAGCCACCTGGCAGGCTTTACAGCCTACGCAGGAGGAGACGTCGATCAGTTTTGCGACTTCCGCTTTATAATCACGCGCCTGGGGAGGCGGCGTGATCGGGTTTGTTGCAGACCGTTTGATGATGTCCTGCGTTTCCAAAGACATATGTTCGCCTCCCTTACGCCTTCTCGATGTTAACTAAAAACGCTTTATATTCCGGCGTTTGCGAGTTGGAATCACCGACATTTGGCGTCAGGGTGTTCGCGATATAGCCTTTCCGCGCAACCCCTTCAAAGCCCCAGTGCAGCGGAATACCCACGGTTTCAACCTGCTGACCATTGACGTTCAGCGTTTGCAGACGTCGGGTCACCACGGCAACCGCCCGGATGAATCCACGTTTGCTGCTGACTTTCACTGCGTCGCCGTTGGCAATCCCTTTCGAGGCCGCCAGGTTTTCGCTGATTTCCACAAACTGCTCTGGCTGAGCAATCGCGTTCAGCAGTGCATGCTTGGTCCAGGTGTGGAAATGTTCGGTCAGACGATAGGTTGTACCGACATACGGGAACTGATCTTTCTTGCCCATACGCCGCGCATCTTCTTCGTACAGACGAACGACCGGGCTGGAGATCACGTTCGGGTGCAGCGGGTTGGTGCCCAGCGGCGTTTCCATCGGCTCGTAGTGTTCCGGGAACGGCCCTTCCGCCAGCTTATCGATGGCGAACAGACGTCCCAGCCCTTCCGGCTGCATGATAAACGGCCCGGTTGCGCTACCCGGTGCGGCGGTGTTGAAGTCCGGGATATCGTTCCCCGTCCACTTCGACCCGTTCCACTGAATCAGCATCCGTTTCGGGTCCCACGGTTTACCCTGTGGATCTGCCGAGGCGCGGTTATACAGTACGCGGCGGTTCAGCGGCCATGCCCATGCCCAACCCAACGTATTGCCGAGACCTGACGGGTCGGCGTTGTCACGGTTAGCCATCTGGTTGCCCTGCTCGGTCCAGCTGCCGGTATAAATCCAGCAGGAGGACGACGTCGTTCCGTCATCGCGTAACTGGGCAAAACTGCTCAGCAACTGGCCTTTCTTCGCCAGCAGGACGCCGTTGGCGTCATAGAGATCTTCCAGCGCGTAGCCGTTGTTCTCTTTCGCAATCTCTTCAGATTCAGGATGATCCGGCTGTTTGTAGTCCCAGCTCATCTTCAGCAGCGGTTCAACGCCTTTACCCCCTTCGCTGCGATACATCTCGCGCAGACGGTGGTAAATACCGGCCAGAATTTGGCCGTCGTTGCGGGCTTCGCCCGGCGCATCCTGACCTTTCCAGTGCCACTGCAACCAGCGGCCAGAGTTGGCGATAGAGCCATCTTCTTCGGCAAAACAGGTTGACGGCAGACGGAAGACTTCAGTCTGGATCGACGCCGGATCGACGTCGTTAGACTCGCCGTGGTTCTGCCAGAACGTGGAGGTTTCCGTCACCAGCGGATCAATGACCACCATGTACTTCAGCTTGCTCAGCGACTGCACCACTTTGTTTTTGTCCGGGAAGGACGCAACCGGGTTAAAGCCCTGACAGATGTAGCCGGTCACTTTACCGCTATCCATCATGTTGAAGTATTTAATGACGTCGTAGGCCTGATCCCACTTCGGCAGCCATTCAAAGCCCCAGTCATTCTCTTTCTGCGCCGCATCGCCGTAGAATGATTTCATCAGACTGACGAAGAACTTCGGATAGTTGCCCCAGTAGTTCACCTGGTCAGCCAGCGTGGCTTTCGGCGTGTTTGCGCTCAGATAGGTTTGCAGATCCGCCTGCTTCTCAGACGGCAGGGTCAGATAACCGCTCAGGCTGGTGGAAAGCAGACCTAAATCCGTTAACCCCTGGATGTTAGAGTGGCCGCGTAAGGCGTTGACGCCACCGCCTGCCATCCCCATGTTGCCGAGCAGCAACTGGATCATCGCCATCGTACGGATGTTCTGCGCGCCAACGGTATGTTGCGTCCAGCCCAGCGCGTACAGGAAGGTAGTGGTACGATCGGCAGCGCTGGTGGAGGCCAGCACTTCACACACTTTCAGGAAATCGGCTTTTGGCGTACCGCAGATGTTTTCGACAACATCTGGCGTATAGCGGGAAACGTGTTGTTTCAGCAGATTCCATACGCAGCGCGGATGGCTCAGCGTCTCATCACGTTTTGCATAGCCGTTTTCGTCGAACTGATAATTCCAGGATGACTTGTCATACTGGCGTTTTTTGGCGTCATAGCCGCTAAACAGACCATCATCGAAAGCAAAATCGTCCCGCACCAGCAGGCTGGCGTTGGTGTAATGCTTAACGTATTCGGCATTTATTTTATTGTTTTCAATCAGATACAGCAGTACGCCGGACAGGAAGGTAATGTCTGTACCGGAACGAATAGGCGCGTAAATATCCGCGACCGAGGCTGTACGTGTAAAACGTGGATCGACGACAATCAGCGTGGCGTCGTTGTTGTTTTTCGCTTCTATCGCCCAGCGGAATCCCACCGGATGTGCTTCAGCGGCGTTACCGCCCATCACCATAACGACGTTGGCGTTTTTGATATCAACCCAGTGGTTGGTCATCGCACCGCGACCAAATGTTGGAGCAAGACTTGCTACCGTTGGTCCGTGTCAGACGCGTGCCTGGTTGTCTACTGCCAGCATGCCGAGGGAACGCGCGAACTTCTGCGTCAACATGCCTGTTTCGTTACTGGCGGCGGAGGCGCAAAGCATCCCCGTGGAAAGCCAGCGGTTTACCGTTACGCCCTGTTCGTTCTTTTCAATAAAGTTGGCGTCACGGTCGGCTTTCATCAGCTTTGCGATGCGGGTGAACGCGTCATCCCAGCTAATGCGTTGCCATTTATCTGAACCGGGCGCGCGATACTCCGGGTAACGCAAGCGGTTTTCACTGTGTACATAGTCCAGCAAACCTGCGCCCTTCGGACACAATGCGCCACGGCTGACCGGATGATCCGGGTCCCCTTCGATGTGATAAATTGCTTCTTTTGCGTTTTTTGCTCCATCGCCCAGGCTATACATTAATAGCCCGCAACCTACGGAACAGTATGTGCAGGTGTTTCGGATCTCTTTAGCGCGTAACAGCTTATAATTTCGCGCTTGAGCCAGTGCCATTTTGGGTGCAAAACCCAGAGCAGCGACTGTTGTTCCCGCCATACCGCCCGCGCAGATTTTAAAAAATTGTCTGCGGCTGACGTCCATTGCTTTCCTCTTTTTTCCAGGGATGTAACTTCGCGAGGAAACTAACAGCAATATCCATAACTTTTTTGCGTCAAATCAATAACGAATCGGTTCCGCTACTAAATAGTTCTTTTTGTCGAGTTTATATACCACCAAAGGAGTATCAGAAAGACAATGAATTAGCGCGGGAAGGTGTAAAAGTGCTATAAATTTCAGCGATATTTTTTTGACCAGGAATGGGGATAAACGGAGAGAATGACGACACAAAAAGCAACGTTAATTGGACTTATTGCCATCGTACTCTGGAGCACGATGGTCGGGCTTATTCGTGGGGTAAGTGAAGGACTTGGGCCTGTTGGCGGCGCCGCCGCTATTTATTCGCTAAGCGGATTATTGCTCATCTTTACCGTTGGGTTCCCCAATATTCGTCGTTTTCCTGTTCGTTATTTAATCGCTGGCAGCGTACTGTTTGTCAGTTATGAAATATGTCTGGCGCTCTCGCTGGGATATGCAGCAACGCGTCACCAGGCGATTGAAGTCGGCATGGTCAACTATTTATGGCCCAGTCTGACGATTCTTTTTGCTATTTTGTTCAATGGACAAAAAACAACCTGGCTGGTTGTTCCAGGATTAATTGTCGCGTTAACCGGCGTCTGTTGGGTTTTAGGCGGTGAACATGGACTCCATGCTGATGAAATTATCAGCAATATTTCAACCAGCCCATTAAGCTATTTTCTCGCTTTTCTCGGCGCATTTATCTGGGCAACCTACTGTACCGTCACTAACAAATATGCCAGAGGGTTTAATGGCATTACGATATTTGTCCTCCTCACTGCTGCAAGTTTATGGGTACATTATTTTCTGACGCCGCAGCCGGAGATGATTTTTAGCACGCCTGTCGTTATCAAACTGTTTTCTGCTGCCCTGACGTTAGGATTTGCTTATGCAGCATGGAACGTGGGTATTTTGCATGGCAACGTCACGATTATGGCTGTGGGGTCCTATTTTACCCCGGTGCTGTCATCTGCGCTGGCCGCTGTCCTGTTAAGCGCGCCGCTGTCATTTTCATTCTGGCAAGGTGCGGTTATGGTGTGTGCGGGTTCCCTGCTTTGTTGGTTAGCGACGCGTCGCGCCTGAAGTCAGTGGTTGGGGCGGATTATCTTTCGAGTTCTGTGGCTGCCCCGACTCTCTTCCTGCTGTATTAATTTCGGTTAAATGAATATTGCGATCGGCGTTATTTCTTCGAAAATTCTTATTTGCTTTTTTTCTGGCTTCTTGCCATATAGTTATTTAAATGAAAATTTGTTGTTGCTGATGAATGGCGAACGGAGTGTATAATACTTCATCACTTGTTTTGTTTTTGTTAAAATTATGATATTCAATTGATAAAATAAAGCATTTTATGTTCATTTGTAACTGTATTTTCGTATATAGTCAGCACGCGTGACTAGAGACAATAAAACCATCACCCGCAAAACAATTCCTTTTGAAAATATATTATCTCAGGATATACCCATCTAAAATTAATACCATGAGATCTATTATGTAGATCTGGATCACACAACTTCAAATAATTTGTAATCTTATGAAACTTATTATTGAATTAGTACCATGACGTCTATTAAAAATAGTCTGCCATTGACAAGCGGCCTCGTTTAGAAATGGTTTAGGAAACACGCTAAGAAAATTATAAGGATTAATTAAAATGAAACTTAAATTAGTTGCAGTGGCAGTGACTACCCTGTTGGCAGCAGGTGCGGTAAACGCAGCTGAGGTATATAACAAAGACGGCAACAAACTGGACCTGTACGGTAAAGTAACCGCTCTTCATTATTTCTCTGACGACAAGGGTGATGATGGCGATAAAACTTATGCGCGTCTGGGCTTCAAAGGCGAAACTCAGATCAATGACCAACTGACCGGTTTCGGCCAGTGGGAATATGAATTCAAAGGCAACAACGACGAGTCCAACGGCACCAAAGGCAACAAAACGCGTCTGGCGTTCGCTGGTCTGAAATTTGATCAGTTCGGTTCTCTGGACTACGGCCGTAACTACGGCGTCGTTTACGACATCGGCGCATGGACTGACGTTCTGCCTGAGTTCGGTGGCGATACCTGGACCCAGAGCGATGTGTTCATGACTGGCCGTACTACCGGCGTTGCAACCTACCGTAACACCGACTTCTTCGGTCTGGTTGAAGGTCTGAACTTCGCTGCTCAGTATCAGGGTAAAAACGAACGTAGTAACAGCGATAAAATCTACGGCGCTGACATCACTAAAGCGAATGGCGACGGTTTCGGTATCTCCTCTACCTATGAGTTCGACGGTTTCGGCGTGGGTGCATCTTATGCAAAATCTGACCGTACTGACGCGCAGGTGAATTCTGCTGCGAACGAACTGAACGCAGGCGGTAAAAACGCAGAAGTTTGGGCTGCTGGTCTGAAATACGATGCGAACAACATCTACCTGGCGACCACCTACTCTGAAACCCGCAATATGACTGCTTACGGCAGCGATCACATTGCGAACAAAGCGCAGAACTTCGAAGCTGTTGCTCAGTACCAGTTCGACTTCGGTCTGCGTCCGTCCATCGCTTACCTGAAATCCAAAGGTAAAGACATCGGTAGCTGGGGCGACCAGGATCTGGTTGAGTACATCGATGTGGGCGCGACCTACTACTTCAACAAAAACATGTCTACCTACGTTGATTACAAAATCAACCTGGTTGACGACAGCCGCTTCACCGAAGCAGCTGGCGTTAGCACTGACAACATCGTTGCTGTTGGTCTGACCTACCAGTTCTAATCTTTCCTGATTTGAACATAAGCCAGCCCATGATGGGCTGGCTTTTCTCCAGATGTTGATCCGGTCATAAGGAGTATGCCGTGCAAACGTTCACAGGACGTTGCCTCTGTGGGCAGAGTCATTTTACCGTTGACGTTGAAATGCTCGATGTTTATGCCTGTCACTGCACGCTGTGTCAAAAATGGTCTGGTGGTATTGCGATGTACCTGGAAGCCTGCGGTCGTCCGCTTATGGCTCCCCATTCACCAGAGCCCTCTCACTTCTCTTCTTCTTTGCGTGGCGAACGCTACTTCTGTTCAGGTTGTGGGTGTCCGCTGTGGTTCCGGCTGACGGAAAGCGACCGCTATTTTATGCCCTGGACGCTGTTGGAATTAACCGAAGATGAGCGGCGTCGTCTGATCCTGGCAGCCGAAATCTATACCGAAACGCAACCTGCGTTCTGGCGGTTGACGGGGCAATACGCTCGCCTGAGCGGTAAAGAGATCGAAGCGATGGATTACCCCTGTCAATTAGCACATTAGGTTAGCCGCGTTTTACTTTTGCCAGACTAAACCACATCCCTACCGCTAACAGAATTAACATGCTTCCGGCACTGCTCAGCGCCACGCTGTGCGACCAGGTAAACGCCTGTCTGGCGGCGTCCAGTATCGCCTCACCAAGTGAAGGCGAGAGCGTATCCGCCAGCTGCACCGCTTCTCCCATTGACGACGATGCGCGTTCGATTTCCTCTGCGTTCAGGTCGGAAGGAAGCAGGATAGATGCGGAAAAGCTGCGGCTTAACAACAAGCCAAAGATTGCAATGCCAAGCCCGGCGCCCAGTTCATAGGCCATGGTTTCTATCGCCCCGGCCGCCGCCGCTTTTTCTGCGGGCGCAGCGGCCATAATGGCGGCAGTAGAGGCGAGCAACGCGCTGGCGGCGCTAAAACCCAGCAGCGCCATCAGGCACCAGGCCTGCCATTGCTGCGTGCTGAAATCCGTCATTGCCAGGCCATAAAAGCTCAGCGCGCTTAGCGCCATGCCGCCAGTCGCCACTGTTCGCAATCCCAGTCGTGAAACCAGCATCCCGGCAAGGGGGCCGCTGAATCCACTTGCGAGCATCACTGGCAGCATAAACAGCCCTGCTTCATACGGCGTTAAGCCATGAACAAACTGAAGCTCCTGCGCCATCAGCAACTCGAAGCCGACCAGCGTGATCATCGCCGTCATCGCCATCACAACGCCGCTCAGAATGATGCGATGCGTAAACAGACGCATATCGATCATCGGGCGCGCTGCGGCGAGCTGCGTGCGGATAAACATGCCCAACAACAGCGCGCCGATCATCAGCGTCAGGGCGATAACGCCGCTGGCCAGTTGCCCTTTCAGCGCGGTTTTCGCGCTGTATACCAGCAGCAGGATGGCGATAATCAGCATGACCGCATGGCTAAAGTTCAATGGCTGATCGCGGCGACCGGACTGGCGAGGCACAAAGCGCGCCGTTAACGCCATCACCACCAGAACAATGGGTACATTGATCAGAAAGACCGATCCCCAGTAAAAGTGCTCCAGTAACATACCGCCGACCAGCGGGCCGAACGCGGCGCCGCCCGACCCTACGGCCGCCCAGACGCCAAGCGCCATATTACGGTGACGGGCCTCAGAAAACGTAGCGCGGATACCGGCCAGCGTCGCCGGAACAATCATCGCCGCGCCGATAGCCAGAATCGCACGGGTAGCGATCAGCCAACTGGCGTTGTGGGCGAATGCTGCCGCCAGCGACGCAAGACCGAATAAGCCTCCCCCCAGCAACAGCAGGCGTTTAAAGCCGATTCGATCGCCCAGCGCGCCCATCGGCAATACCATCCCTGCCATCACCAGAGAATAAATATCAATGATCCACAACAGCTCGTTGCCACTGGCGCCCAACGTCATGCTCAGCGTGGGTGCGGCAACGTGCAGCACCGTTGCATCAATCGCAACAGGGATGTAGACCAGTACAATAATCATTAACGTTAACCACTGACGAAACATAAAACGTCCTTTGAAAGCAAAAACTGAACACATGTTCAACTCTCGCGATCCTACGGAAAGTTGAACGCATGTCCAGCTTTTTGTTACACTGCGCCAACTGCGAAAATGGGAGAAAGCCATGAGTTATCTGAATCGGGATGAGCGCCGTGAGGTGATCCTGCAAGCGGCAATGCGCGTCGCGCTGGAAGAGGGATTGAGCGGCATGACGGTAAGGCGAATCGCGCAGGAAGCCGGCGTCGCGACCGGACAACTCCACCACCATTTCAGTAGTTCGGGCGAGCTTAAATCTCAGGTATTCGTTCGTCTGATTCGCACCTTGCTGGATGCCAGCCTGGTGCCTGAGCACTGCACCTGGCGCATGCGGCTGCACGCCATGCTGGGGAGTGACGATGGCGGATTAGAGCCCTACATTAAACTCTGGCGGGAAGCGCAGATCCTGGCGGATAACGACCCGGAAATTAAAAGTGCCTACCTGCTGACCATGCAAATGTGGCATGAAGAAACGACCGCCATCATTGAAGGCGGTCAGGAAGCAGGAGAATTTTCATTGGCCTCAGCCGCCGCTGATGTCGCCTGGCGATTAATCGCATTAGCCTGCGGGCTGGACGGCATGTACGCCCTCGGTATGCCTGAAATGACCGACCCTGCCTACCAGCAGCATCTGGACCGCATGATTACGCTGGAGTTATTTCGCTGATGTTATGCGTTAGTTAACAATGCATCTTTTGTATTTACATTTGGTAACACTTAAGCAACTTATTAACCGCCCTTCACTCCTCGTGGTCTCGCTTTTTTATCTATCCTTTCAATCAATATTCTTAAAAGTCTTCAATAAATTCTAAAAAGGGCCCGCGCGCCCTTCCTGGACTTATTTCTTTTTTTTCATGAACGACGTGTGCGTGTGAGGGCAATATGGCGCTACAAAATGAGAAAAATAATCGTTATCTTTTGAGTGACTGGAGGCCAGAACAACCCGCTTTCTGGGAAAACAAAGGTAAACACATTGCCCGAAGAAATCTTTGGATATCAGTGGCTTGTTTATTGCTCGCATTCTGCGTCTGGATGTTATTTAGCGCCGTCGCCGTTAATTTGAATAAAATTGGTTTTAATTTCACCACTGACCAGCTCTTTTTATTAACCGCTTTACCTTCGCTGTCCGGGGCTATATTACGCGTGCCCTACTCCTTTATGGTACCTATATTTGGCGGGCGTCGCTGGACGATTTTTAGCACAGTTATTCTGATTATTCCCTGTATCTGGCTCGGTTTTGCGGTGCAAAATACATCCACCCCTTTTGGAGTATTTATTATCATTGCGCTGCTGTGCGGTTTTGCTGGCGCTAACTTTGCCTCCAGTATGGGCAACATCAGTTTTTTCTTCCCGAAAGCAAAGCAAGGTAGCGCCCTCGGCGTGAACGGCGGTTTAGGCAACCTTGGCGTCAGCGTGATGCAACTTGTCGCCCCGCTGGTGATTTTCCTGCCCATGTTCACTTTTCTGGGCGTACAGGGCGTGCCGCAGCCCGATGGCTCGCTGCTTTCGCTGACGAATGCCGCGTGGATCTGGGTGCCGTTATTGCTTATCGCGACCCTCGCAGCCTGGACCGGGATGAATGATATCGCCAGTTCGAAAGCCTCTGTCGCTTCTCAACTGCCGGTGCTGAAACGCTTTCACCTTTGGCTGCTCAGCCTGCTCTATCTCGCCACCTTCGGTTCTTTTATCGGTTTCTCCGCAGGATTCGCCATGCTGGCGAAAACCCAGTTTCCCGACGTCAATATTCTGCAACTGGCCTTCTTTGGCCCGTTTATCGGCGCGCTTGCGCGTTCTGCGGGCGGCGTTATTTCTGACAAGTTCGGCGGCGTTCGCGTCACGCTGATTAACTTCGTTTTCATGGCGCTGTTTACCGCCCTGCTGTTTCTGACATTACCGGGCTCCGGCTCAGGAAGTTTTATCGCCTTCTATCTGGTGTTTATGGGGCTTTTCCTGACGGCGGGCCTGGGAAGCGGCTCGACCTTCCAGATGATTGCGGTCATTTTCCGCCAGATCACGATCTACAGAGTGAAACTGCGCGGCGGCTCAGATGCGCAGGCCCAGCGTGAAGCCGTGACCGATACGGCCGCCGCCCTCGGTTTTATCTCTGCGATTGGCGCAGTCGGCGGTTTCTTTATCCCTAAAGCTTTTGGTTCTTCTCTGGCGTTGACCGGCTCGCCGGTTGGCGCAATGAAAATCTTTCTGGTGTTTTACATCGTTTGCGTACTGGTGACCTGGCTGGTTTATGGTCGCCGTAAACCGGCAGCAACAAAAAAATAAAACATATTCATCACAGGTTCGGACGTAGGCCGGATAAGACGCCGGGCGTCGCCATCAGGCAATCGCGCAGCGCCTTATCCGGCCTACAAGACCGCCTGACACATTATGGAGCAGGAGAAATGTCATGAGTAAACTGTTGGATCGCTTTCGCTATTTTAAGCAAAAAGGCGACACTTTTGCGGACGGTCACGGTCAGGTGATGCACACCAACCGGGACTGGGAGGACAGTTATCGTCAGCGCTGGCAGTTCGATAAAATCGTGCGCTCCACGCATGGCGTGAACTGCACCGGCTCCTGTAGCTGGAAAATCTACGTTAAAAATGGTCTGGTGACCTGGGAAACGCAGCAGACGGACTACCCCCGAACCCGCCCGGATCTGCCTAATCATGAACCGCGCGGCTGCCCACGCGGCGCCAGCTATTCCTGGTATCTCTATAGCGCTAACCGCCTGAAGTATCCGCTGGTGCGTAAACGCCTGATTGAACTGTGGCGTGACGCCCTTTCCCGCCAGCCTGATCCGGTACTGGCGTGGGAGTCGATCATGAACGATCCGCAAAAGTGCCAAAGCTACAAGCAGGTGCGCGGACGCGGTGGGTTTATTCGTTCTAACTGGAAAGAACTTAATCAACTGATCGCGGCGGCCAACGTCTGGACCGTCAAAAATTATGGCCCTGACCGTGTCGCCGGGTTCTCGCCGATTCCGGCGATGTCGATGGTCTCCTACGCCGCCGGGACTCGTTATCTCTCGTTGCTCGGCGGAACCTGTCTGAGTTTCTATGACTGGTACTGCGATCTGCCGCCCGCATCGCCGATGACGTGGGGCGAGCAAACCGATGTCCCGGAATCCGCAGACTGGTACAACTCCAGCTATATCATCGCCTGGGGCTCTAACGTGCCGCAAACGCGCACGCCGGACGCACACTTCTTCACAGAAGTGCGTTACAAAGGCACCAAGACAATTGCCATTACGCCGGACTACTCAGAAGTCGCCAAGCTGTGCGACCAGTGGCTGGCGCCGAAGCAAGGTACTGACAGCGCGCTGGCGATGGCAATGGGCCACGTCATCCTCAAAGAGTTTCATCTCGATAACCCCAGCGACTATTTCCTGAATTACTGTCGCCGCTATACCGACATGCCGATGCTGGTCATGCTTGAAGCGCGCGAAGACGGCAGCTATGTGCCGGGTCGCATGATGCGGGCGTCCGATCTGGTCGACGGGCTGGGTGAAACCAATAACCCGGAATGGAAAACCGTCGCTTATAACCGCGCGGGTGAACTGGTGGTGCCGAACGGTTCCATCGGCTTTCGCTGGGGCGAGCAAGGCAAGTGGAATCTTGAGCCGCTGGCGGCAGGCAACGAAACGGAACTGACCCTCTCCTTGCTGGGCCAGCATGATGATGTTGCTGGCGTAGCGTTCCCTTACTTTGGCGGTAATGAGAACCCGCATTTTCGCAGCGTGAAGCAAGAACCGGTTCTGGTGCGCCAGTTGCCGGTGAAGCGTCTTACCCTGGCCGATGGCAGCCTCTGCCCGGTCGTCAGCGTCTACGACCTGGTGCTGGCGAATTATGGCCTGGATCGTGGTCTGGATGACGATCACAGCGCCAAAGATTACGCGGAAATTAAGGCCTACACTCCCGCCTGGGGCGAACAGATTACCGGCGTACCGCGTCGTCACATCGAAACGATCGCCCGGGAATTTGCCGATACCGCGCATAAAACGCATGGCCGTTCCATGATCATCCTCGGTGCCGGTGTGAACCACTGGTATCACATGGATATGAACTATCGCGGGATGATTAACATCCTCGTGTTCTGCGGCTGCGTGGGACAAAGCGGCGGCGGCTGGGCGCACTACGTGGGGCAGGAAAAGTTACGCCCGCAAACCGGCTGGCTGCCGCTGGCATTTGCGCTGGACTGGAACCGCCCGCCGCGTCAGATGAACAGCACGTCGTTTTTCTATAATCACGCCAGCCAGTGGCGTTATGAAAAACTAACCGCGCAGGAACTGCTGTCGCCGCTGGCTGATTCCTCACGCTTTACCGGCCATTTAATTGATTTCAACGTGCGAGCTGAACGTATGGGCTGGCTGCCCTCCGCGCCTCAGCTCAATCTCAACCCGCTCACGCTGAAAAGCAAAGCGGAACAGGCCGGATTATCCCCTGCCGATTACACCGTACAGGCGCTGAAGTCGGGAGATATTCGTTTTGCCTGCGAGCAGCCGGACAGCGGTAAAAACCACCCGCGCAACCTCTTCGTCTGGCGCTCGAATTTGCTGGGTTCATCCGGCAAGGGGCATGAATACATGCTCAAATACCTGCTGGGCACTGAAAGCGGCATTCAGGGAGAGGCGCTGGGGTCCAGTGACGGCGTCAAACCGGAAGATGTGGAGTGGCAAACGGCCGCCATTGAAGGCAAGCTCGACCTGCTGGTGACGCTGGATTTCCGTATGTCCAGCACCTGCCTGTTCTCGGATATTGTGCTGCCGACCGCCACCTGGTATGAAAAAGACGACATGAATACCTCGGATATGCATCCGTTTATTCATCCGCTGTCTGCTGCCGTTGACCCGGCGTGGGAATCGAAAAGCGACTGGGAAATCTACAAAGGGATCGCCAAAGTGTTCTCCGACGTCTGCGTGGGGCATCTTGGCAAAGAAACCGATGTGGTGCTGCAACCGCTACAGCATGACTCCCCGGCGGAGCTGGCGCAGCCGTTTGATATTCTCGACTGGCGCAAAGGCGAATGCGATCTGATCCCCGGTAAAACCGCGCCGAACATCGCGGTGGTGGAACGCGACTATCCGGCGACGTATGAGCGGTTCACCTCCCTCGGCCCGTTGATGGATACGCTGGGCAACGGCGGGAAAGGCATTTCCTGGAATACGGAAAACGAAGTCGATTTCCTCGGTAAACTCAATTACACCAAACGCGAAGGCCCGGCGAAAGGTCGCCCGCTGATTGACACCGCGCTGGACGCCTCTGAGGTCATTCTTGCGCTGGCACCGGAAACCAACGGCCAGGTGGCAGTCAAAGCCTGGGAAGCGCTGGGCGCGATTACCGGGCGCGATCATACTCATCTGGCGCTGAACAAAGAAGACGAGAAAATCCGCTTCCGGGATATTCAGGCCCAGCCGCGCAAAATTATCTCCAGCCCGACCTGGTCCGGTCTTGAAAGCGAGCATGTCTCTTACAATGCCGGGTACACCAACGTTCATGAGCTGATCCCGTGGCGCACGCTGTCCGGTCGTCAGCAGCTCTATCAGGATCACGCCTGGATGCGCGCCTTCGGGGAAAGTCTGGTGGCCTACCGTCCGCCGATTGACACCCGTAGCGTCAGCGAAATGCGCGAAATCCCGCCGAACGGTTTCCCGGAAAAAGCGCTGAACTTCCTCACGCCGCACCAGAAATGGGGCATTCACTCCACCTATAGCGAAAACCTGCTCATGCTGACGCTGTCGCGCGGCGGGCCGATTGTCTGGATCAGTGAAACCGATGCCCGTGAGCTGGGCATTGAGGATAACGACTGGATCGAGGCCTTCAACGCCAACGGCGCCCTCACCGCGCGTGCGGTGGTCAGCCAGCGCGTGCCGCCGGGTATGACCATGATGTACCACGCTCAGGAACGCATCATGAATATCCCCGGTTCTGAAGTCACGGGAATGCGCGGCGGGATCCACAACTCCGTTACGCGCGTCTGCCCGAAACCGACCCATATGATCGGCGGCTATGCGCAGCTGGCCTACAGCTTTAACTACTACGGTACGGTCGGATCGAACCGCGACGAGTTCATCATGATTAGAAAAATGAAAAATATTAACTGGCTGGATGATGAAGGTCGGGATCAGGTACAGGAGGCGAAAAAATGAAAATACGCTCACAGGTAGGCATGGTTCTCAACCTTGATAAGTGCATCGGCTGCCACACCTGCTCCGTCACCTGTAAAAACGTCTGGACCGGGCGTGAAGGTATGGAGTACGCGTGGTTTAACAACGTTGAGACAAAACCTGGTATCGGCTATCCGAAAAACTGGGAAGATCAGGAGGAGTGGCAAGGCGGCTGGGTTCGCGATGTCAACGGCAAGATAAGACCGCGTCTGGGCGGCAAGATGGGCGTTATCACCAAAATCTTCGCCAACCCGGTGATCCCGCAAATCGATGATTACTACGAACCGTTTACCTACGATTATCAGCATCTGCACAGCGCGCCGGAGAGCAAAAACCAGCCCACCGCCCGCCCGCGTTCGCTGATTGACGGCAAAAGGATGGACAAAATTGTCTGGGGGCCAAACTGGGAAGAACTGCTCGGCGGCGAATTTTCAAAACGTGCCCGCGATCGTAACTTCGAGAAGATGCAAAAGGAGATGTACGGCCAGTTCGAAAACACCTTCATGATGTATCTGCCGCGTCTGTGCGAGCACTGCCTGAACCCAAGCTGTGTGGCGACCTGCCCGAGCGGCGCGATTTATAAGCGTGAAGAAGATGGCATTGTGCTGATCGACCAGGACAAATGTCGCGGCTGGCGTCTGTGCATCAGCGGTTGTCCGTACAAAAAAATCTACTTCAACTGGAAAAGCGGCAAATCAGAAAAATGTATTTTCTGTTATCCGCGTATCGAATCCGGTCAGCCGACCGTCTGCTCGGAAACCTGTGTTGGCCGTATTCGCTATCTCGGCGTGTTGCTGTATGACGCGGACCGCATTGAAGAAGCGGCCAGCACCGAACACGAAACCGATCTCTATGAGCGCCAGTGCGACGTGTTCCTTGACCCGAACGATCCGGCGGTGATTGAAGAAGCGTTGAAACAGGGTATTCCGCAAAACGTGATTGAGGCCGCTCAGCGTTCCCCGGTCTACAAAATGGCGATGGACTGGAAGCTGGCGCTGCCGTTACACCCGGAATACCGCACCCTGCCGATGGTCTGGTACGTGCCGCCGCTGTCGCCAATTCAGTCTTATGCCGATGCTGGCGGCCTGCCGCAAACCGAAGGTGTGCTTCCGGCGATCGAAAGCCTGCGTATTCCGGTGCAGTACCTTGCCAATATGCTGAGCGCAGGCGATACCGGCCCGGTGCTGCGCGCCCTGAAACGGATGATGGCGATGCGCCACTATATGCGTTCGCAGACGGTGGAAGGCGTTACGGACACCCGCGCTATTGAGGAAGTCGGCTTAAGTGTGGAACAGGTGGAAGAGATGTATCGCTACCTGGCGATCGCCAACTACGAAGATCGTTTCGTGATCCCAACCAGCCACCGCGAAATGGCGCGTGACGCCTTCCCTGAGCGTAACGGCTGCGGCTTCACCTTCGGCGATGGCTGCCACGGTTCCGACACCAAATTTAACCTGTTTAACAGCAGCCGCATTGACGCCATCAACATCACCGAAGTACGCGATAAGGCGGAGGGCGAATAATGCAGATCCTCAAGATTATCGGCTTGCTGATGGAGTACCCGGATGAGCTGTTGTGGGAGTGCCGTGACGACGCCATCGCGCTTATTCGCCATGACGCGCCAATGCTCACCGACTTCACCACTGAGCTGTTAAACGCCCCGCTGCTGGATAAGCAGGCGCAGTGGTGCGAAGTCTTTGATCGCGGGCGCGCGACGTCGCTGTTGCTGTTTGAACACGTTCATGCGGAATCGCGCGATCGGGGTCAGGCGATGGTCGATCTGCTGGCCCAGTATGAAAAGGTGGGACTGCAACTTGACTGCCGCGAGTTACCCGACCATCTGCCGCTCTATCTGGAGTATTTGAGCGTGCTGCCGGAAGCAGAAGCGCGGGAGGGATTGCAGAACATCGCGCCGATCCTCGCGCTGCTGGGCGGGCGTTTAAAACAACGGGAAACGCCGTGGTATCAGCTGTTTGACGCCCTGCTGTCGCTGGCGGGCAGTCCACTTTCAAGTGACAGCGTCACGCAGCAAATCGGCGGCGAGGCGCGTGACGATACGCGTCAGGCGCTGGATGCCGTCTGGGAAGAGGAACAGGTGAAGTTTATCGAAGATAACGCCACCGCCTGTGACAGTTCTCCGTTACAACACTATCAACGACGCTTTAGCCAGGACGTGGCGCCACAGTATGTTGACGTCAGCGCGGGAGGCCCGAAATGATACAGTACCTGAACGTCTTTTTTTACGACATCTACCCCTACCTCTGCGGCACGGTGTTTATTCTCGGCAGTTGGTTGCGCTATGACTACGGACAGTACACCTGGCGCGCCTCGTCCAGCCAGATGCTGGACAAACGCGGCATGGTGCTATGGTCAAACCTGTTCCATATCGGCATCCTGGGGATCTTCTTCGGCCATCTGTTCGGTATGCTAACGCCCCACTGGATGTACGCCTGGTTCCTGCCCATTGCGGTGAAACAGCAAATGGCGATGATTCTTGGCGGGGTCTGCGGTGTGCTGACGCTGGTCGGCGGCGCTGGTCTGCTGATTCGGCGCCTGTTTAATCAGCGCGTGCGCGCCAGCTCATCCACGGCGGATATTTTGATCCTCTGTATCCTGCTGATCCAGTGCATCCTCGGGCTGACGACAATACCGTTCTCCGCGCAACACCCGGACGGAAGCGAGATGCTGAAACTGGTCGGTTGGGCGCAGGCGGTTGTGACGTTCCAGGGCGGCGCTTCGGCGCATCTGGACGGCGTGGCGCCAATTTTCCGCGCGCATCTGGTGTTGGGAATGACCATCTTCCTGATTTTCCCGTTCACGCGTCTGGTGCATGTCTGGAGCGCGCCGTTTGAGTATTTCACTCGCCGCTACCAGATTGTCCGCTCACGTCGCTGACCTGACCCCATGCCCGGTGGCGCGACGCTTACCGGGCCTACAAAATACTCCCTGTAGGCCGGATAAGGCGTAAGCCGCCATCCGGCGCAAAACGTTATTTCCCTGCCTCCGGGTGGGTATCAAACGCCGCCATGACGGCCGCTAATTCCGCCTCGGTAAACCCGTGCTTCGCATCATCGATCCCCAGCCCAAACTGCTCCTGCAATAGCGCGTAAAGAGACGCCACATCCGGCACATTACGCTGTTCTATCGCATGGCCTTCCTGATAATGGGTGAAATGGAAATTGGTCAACGTCAGTTTACCGCCATCCGGTAAATGGCGGCACATCAACAGGTGATGGCGAAAATGCGACTGCGGCCAGTGCGCTGACCAGAAGTTGCCCATCACGTAATCGCTCTGCTGCTGAACTCCCAGATCGAAGCAATACATCGACTGCCAGTGATCGTGATGGCGGAACTGCAAAATCCAGTTATTCCCCTCTTGTCGCAAACGGTATTTGCCATGCGGCGTCTGTTGTTCACATTCTGCCTGCAAACGGATGGGCGCGGTCAATGTCTGCCCGCCAAATCCGACGTCTGCAATCCACGGTTCGCCTTGCAGTTCGACCAGTAACAGCCGGTGCGTGCGTGGCGGCAAGCTGGTCGGGTTTGTTAGTACGACGCGCCCCAGCAGGCTGCGCACGGTAAAGCCTGTCTCCCGTAAAGCACGTTCAAACAGCCCATTTTGTTCGAAGCAATAGCCGCCGCGACGGGCGGTCAGCAATTTTTCTTCCAGCGACAAATCGTCGAGCTGAATTTCGCGCGGCAGTAAGACATCCAGATTTTCAAACGGAATGGTGCTGTTATGCTGCAAATGCAGCGCTCGTAAAGTGTCAAGATTAGCTTCGGCAGCGCCCGACCAATTTATGCGGGCAAAATAGGCGGTCAAAAAAGACGTCATAAGGCATTCCTGTCTGTAGGGGTTCACGCAAAAAAGCTGATTCTACGCTGATGGCGGCAATCTGTTACCCCGCCGCCTGACGTAATATGTCACGGATGCGGTTCTCAATCTGGAGTATGAGTGATTTTTGGCCTTTGATATGACGGAATGTGCGTAACCGGATAATCAAATGTCCCTTCCAGTCGGCATTTATCGTAGAGTGTCGTTCCCTGAATAAAGATCAGATAAATATTATGCTGCCGATCGTAGACAAAATCGTCGCCATTCTGAAACGTAACCAGTCGAAAGGCGTGATCGCCAATACGTTTTTTCCTTACGCCTCCCGCCCCTACCTGAAAACGATCTTTCCACTTCATTGTTGTTAAACCATAATCAAAAAAAGATATGCGTACGGCACCGCGAATATGGCACATCAGGTTCATACCTATAGCAGCAGAGGCGGAGAGCGTAGACAACAAATATAACGAGGCTGCGAAAATCAAAAAAAGCATATATTTACTTAATTTTTCGTATCTATGACGTTATCACGCACAATAACACTCGTTGTGCGTATAGCCAATGTGAACGTTATTTTGGTGTCGTTACGCTAAGACGATCGCCACCCTGAACGAGGCATACCTATGAGTCGTTTTCGTCCTGTAGAGCTACATCATGCCAGCCGTCTGTTAAATCACGGCCCGACGGTTCTGATCACCAGCCGGGACGATCGCACGGAGCGGCGGAATGTTATGGCGGCGGCGTGGTCTATGCCCGTCGAGTTTGAGCCTCCTCGTCTTGCCATTGTGCTGGATAAAACCACCTGGTCGCGCGAGCTTATAGAACGCAGCGGTATGTTTGGCATCGTGATTCCCGGCGTAGCGGCAACGAACTGGACGTATGCGGTAGGCAGCGTCTCTGGCCGCGAAGAAGATAAATTCAACTGCTATGGCATCCCGGTGGTAAAAGGCCCGGTGCTCGGTTTACCCATGATCGAAGAGAAATGCCTCGCCTGGATGGAATGCCGACTGCTGCCCGCAACGTCGGCACAGGAAAAATATGACACGCTTTTTGGCGAAGTAGTTTCGGCGGCGGCGGATGAACGTGTTTTTATTGAAGGCCGCTGGCAGTTTGATGACGATAAACTGAATACCCTGCATCATTTAGGCGCGGGAACCTTCGTTACCTCGGGCAAAAAAATTACCGCGGGCTGAAGGCGAAATGCCCTCCGGCATCCCCGTTTATCATCCACTCTTCAGATAACGCTATGGCTCAGGATAACAGAAAAGCGAAACATACCATTTGGACCACTCGCGAGGATATGGTGAGACGAGGAATGGCTCTCAGCCTGCCGTGGTTTGCTTTTGTGAATATCAGTTTTGCGCTGATGATCTTTTTTCGTGACGCGTTATTCCACGATACCCACGCGCGCTATCTGGCAGAGATGCGTATTGTCCGCACTATTGATGACGCCGTTATCGGCATTATGCTGGTCTGTGCCCTGCTGTTGATTACCTCCCGGCGGCAATCCTGGCTGACGCAGGGATTATTAATCACCCTTAGCCTGTTCTGGTCCTGGTGCAGTTATTATTTCATCAGCCACTGGCAATTAACGTTCGCCTATCCTCTCTGTGCGGTGTTATTACTCAGCGCCGTGATCGCACTTTATTTTCATACGCCGAGCGTACTCGCTTTTCTGCTCCCGCTATGGCTGACCGTCCCCGTCGCCAGCGTTGTTTTGAATCAGAAAGTGAATATTCATTTCGCGGTGATCTGGGGCATTTTCTCGCTTATTTTGCTGGGCGGCCGTTTTATGCTGATTCGCTGGTTTGATGAAGCCTGGCGACAGAACCAACACAACAACCTGCTTATTTCGCGCCTGGATAACCTTGCGCATCGCGACCCGCTCACCGGTACGTCAAACCGGCGCGCAATGGAAAAACTGCTGCATAGCGCAACGGCGCAGCAAAATGCGTTTGCGCTGATCATGCTCGATGTCGATTTTTTTAAACGCTATAACGACGCCTACGGGCACCCGGCCGGCGATGCCTGCCTGAGTCAGGTCGCGGATATACTCGCTCAGTCGGTGCGTAGCCCGGAAGATGTGGTCGCCCGCTATGGCGGCGAAGAGTTCGCTGTTATTTTGTTTGACGCGACGTTGCAAGATGCAGAGCGCGTGGCGGCGAGAATACAACAAGCGCTGGAAGCGGCGGCGATCCCTCACCCGGCGTCAACGGTAAGTGACAGTGTCACGGTAAGCCAGGGTATCGCCTGCTCAGAGAAAGGAAAAACCGCTGAACAGACGATCGCGGATGCCGATGCCGCGCTGTACCGGGCTAAAGAGGCCGGACGGAATCGTTGGGCGCGCTGAAGGCCATCATTGGCGCCGCCCGTGCTAAATGATGTCGTTATTTTTCAGCACCGTCTGGAGCGGTGGATGCTGGCAGACCGCATCGGCAATCGCGCTAATGTTCGGGGCGTTGTCCTGAAACCAGTCATGGCCCGGCCCCCAGGTGCGCATCACGCACAGATAACAGTCCAGCAGCGTTAGCTGTCCGCCAAAGGCGTAGGGTTCCGCTATCAGCCGATCGTTGAGCCACATATACAGCGCCTTACGGTATTCAAGGCAGCTTTTCTTCAACTGCTCCGGGGCATTTTGCACCCAGCGTTCAGGGTAATCAGCATACGTGAATGTGGGATAAACGTTCGCTACCAGCCAGATTAACAAACGCTGGAACTGCTGACGCTCGGCGTGTCCGACCGGCGGCGCGAGATCGGGACGGCGATCGAGGATCATCAGCGCAATGGCGGCGCTCTCCGTCATGATTTCTCCGTTTTCCAGCGCCAGCGTTGGAATCTGGCACAGCGGGTTGAGCTTCTGGAGCAGATCCCGCTGCGGCCCCTCGGCATCAAACCCCTTCACATCGATAAATTGATACGGAATCTCCGCCAGAGTCAGCATGACTTCGCTAATTGCCGAGCCCCAGCCGGGTACGCCATAAACTTTGATCATGCGGCCTCCACAACGTGTAAAACGCTAAGTGTAGTAGATTCACCGTGCTACTGGCTGAATCGTGACCACAGCGCGGCTGAGCTGACCACACGTAAAAGCACGACGTCTTAACGCTGTGCTTCCGGGTATGTTTTGCGTCGTTTAACAATTGCAGGTAGGATGCTCCGCCGATGGTTTTATCCCTACCACAGAATGATGGGAAAAACCGTTTCAGCGTTAGCCAGGCAATCGTTTGGTTAGCAAAAGGTGCGGCACAAAAAGTATCTCTTCTGTCCGACAGGTCAACAGGTAACACAATGAAAACACACAATACAAACGCGCTTGAACAACATGCCGCGAAACGACGCTGGTTGAACGCCCATGAAGAGGGTTATCACAAGGCGATGGGCAACCGACAGGTACAAATGATTGCCATTGGCGGCGCAATTGGCACCGGATTGTTTTTAGGGGCTGGCGCACGACTGCAAATGGCTGGCCCTGCCCTGGCACTGGTTTATCTGGTATGCGGTATTTTCTCATTCTTTATTCTTCGCGCGCTCGGCGAGCTGGTTTTGCATCGCCCTTCCAGCGGCAGCTTCGTCTCCTACGCCCGTGAATTTTTAGGCGAAAAAGCGGCATACGTCGCAGGCTGGATGTACTTCATCAACTGGGCGATGACCGGGATCGTCGATATCACCGCAGTGGCGCTGTATATGCACTACTGGGGCGCATTCGGTGACGTTCCGCAATGGGTGTTTGCCCTGGGCGCGCTGGCGATTGTGGGCACAATGAACATGATTGGCGTGAAGTGGTTCGCCGAGATGGAGTTCTGGTTCGCGCTGGTAAAAGTGCTGGCGATTGTCCTGTTTCTGGTTGTCGGCACAATCTTTTTAGGAAGCGGCAAACCGCTGGATGGCAACACAACAGGCTTCCATCTGATCACCGATAACGGCGGGTTCTTCCCGCATGGCCTGTTGCCTGCTCTGGTGCTGGTTCAGGGCGTTGTCTTCGCCTTCGCGTCGATTGAGCTTGTTGGTACGGCGGCCGGAGAGTGCAAAGATCCACAAACGATGGTGCCAAAAGCGATCAACAGCGTGATCTGGCGTATTGGCCTGTTCTATGTCGGTTCCGTTGTCCTGTTGGTGTTGCTGCTGCCGTGGAACGCGTATCAGGCCGGTCAGAGTCCCTTCGTGACCTTCTTCTCAAAACTGGGCGTGCCTTACATCGGCAGCATTATGAACATTGTGGTGCTGACGGCGGCCCTCTCCAGTCTGAATTCAGGCCTGTACTGCACCGGCCGAATTTTACGTTCGATGTCGATGGGCGGTTCCGCGCCGAAATTTATGGCGAAAATGAGCCGTCAGCAGGTGCCGTACGCCGGTATTCTGGCGACGCTGGGCGTGTATGTCATCGGGGTGTTGCTCAACTATCTGGTGCCTTCTCAGGTTTTCGAAATTGTCCTTAACTTCGCATCGCTGGGTATTATCGCCTCCTGGGGCTTCATCGTGGTGTGCCAGATGCGTTTGCGTAAGGCGATTAAAGAAGGCAAAGCGGCAGACGTCAGCTTTAAGTTACCGGGCGCGCCGTTTACCTCCTGGCTCACCCTGCTGTTCCTGCTGAGCGTTCTGGTGCTGATGGCGTTTGATTACCCTAACGGCACCTATACCATCGCTTCACTTCCGCTGATTGCCATTCTGCTGGTCGCTGGCTGGTTTGGTGTGCGCAACCGCGTGGCGGAAATTCACCGTACCGCGCCGGTTGTGCCGCAGGAAGAGAGTAAGCAGGACATGGTATTACGAGAAGAGACGGCGAGTTAACACTGGCAGCCCGGTGGCGTGACGTTTATCGGGATGTTGTTACGCAGTAAAAAGGAGGGGCTTGCCCCTCCTTTTTACTTAATGCTTACAGCGTTATTTAACCGTTACAGCGCGATGCGGATAACATCATCTGGCTGAGTGGCTTCCTGCTCACGGGTTGATTTCTGCTTCACGCTCACGAACAGCGTTTGCCCGTCCGCAGACAGCGCCAGGCTATTCGGGAATGTCGGCGTGTCGTAAGTTTTCACGACCTTATAGCTTTTCGCGTCAATCACGCTCACTTTACCGGCCTGGCGGTGCGTCACATAGGCTTCGTTGCGGGTCGGGTTGAACAGCACGGCCAGTGATTCCGGCGCGGCTACTTTTGCCAGCACATTGCCATTACGGGTATCCACCACCAGAACTTCAGCCGCTTTGGAATCGGTGATAAAAGCGCGATGGCCTGCGGTGTCGAGGCTCAGGTTGATAAAGAAGTGCTCTTTCCCGTCATCCAGCAATGTCTTGCGGCTCAGGATCTTGTTGTCCGCAGTATCGATGGTGATGAACTCGCCGTCTGCGTTAGTGGTGTAAAGACGCTTCGCTTGACTGTCAATGGCCAGACCCGTGCTCATTTTACCGGTATTCTGGATGGTCGTTTTCAGGGCGATTTTTTCACCGTCAACCACCCAAATCACGCTCTCTTTACCGATACCGCTGATATATACGGTGTTGGTCGCATCATCGCTGACCAGTTCGCGTGGTTGCAGCGGACGGACATCTTCGGAACGCTTGCGCTCATCCAGCACCAGACGCCCTTTTACATCACCTGTTTTGGCATCGATTGCCGTCAGCGCGCTGTTTACGGTGTTACCAAACCACAGCGTTTGCGTCGCGTTGTTGATGGTCGCGCCAAACGGTTTGAGATCGTTATGGATGGCCTGCGTCACCTCAAGGGTAACCGGGTCGAGGCGATAAACTACCCCACCTTTGTCCGTTTTGCGGCTTTGCGAAGTAGCCAGCCACAGTGCATTTTCCTGCTGGCTATAGGCCATTTCATAAGCGCCCTTGCCGACGGCTTTACGCAGCATTTCTTCTGCCGCCTGCGTGCTAAATGAAGACGCGACCAGCAGTGAACCTAACAGTAAAGAACCACGCAGGCGCGGCGAAAACAGATGACGTAAATGCATGACGACTCCCTTTGATAAACACGTTTGTAGCTGCTTCACATGGCTTCGGCGAGTGAATCCGTGTCCCACTCGCTGTACGTAGATGCGAATAGTAATCATTATTCAGTACAAAGTGGAGCGTTTCTTTGCAGGCAGTCTACAATTTCTTTAATTTTTTCATGTTCCATTAACGCATCGTGCTATTAAATTTTTCATATATTTACAAAGTAATTAAAGTATTCATCAAATTTCATTTGGCACGTTTACTCGTGATTGGTTTTTTTTCATGAAGATCATTACCGCTCGTCAGGCCGCATTTCCCGCCCTTTTATTCCCTTTCGTTTTCTCGCCGGTGAGCCAGGCGGCCACGGCTGAAGATGAACAAACGATGATTGTTAGCGCGACGCCGCAAACGGTGTCTGAACTGGACACGCCCGCCGCCGTCACAGTGGTTGAAGGGGAAGATATGCGACTGGCGACGCCGCGTATTAACCTGTCTGAATCCTTAAACGGCGTGCCCGGTTTGCAGGTGCAAAACCGTCAGAACTATGCGCAGGATTTACAGTTGTCAATTCGCGGATTTGGCTCCCGCTCTGCGTACGGCATTCGCGGTATTCGTCTGTATGTTGACGGCATCCCGGCCACCATGCCGGACGGACAAGGGCAGACGTCCAATATCGATCTGAGCAGCGTCCAGAATGTGGAAGTGCTGCGCGGCCCCTTCTCCGCGCTGTACGGCAACTCTTCCGGCGGCGTGATGAACGTGACGACGGAAACCGGACGCCAGCCGCCGACGATTGAAGCCAGCAGCTATTACGGCAGTTTCGGTAGCTGGCGCTATGGCATGAAAGCCACGGGGGCGATGGGTGACGGAACGCAGGCGGGTGACGTGGATTACACCGTCTCCACGACCCGATTCACCACCCACGGTTTTCGCGATCGCAGCAGCGCGCAAAAGAATCTGGCTAACGCAAAACTGGGGGTGCGTCTGGACGATGCCAGTAAGTTAAGCCTGATTTTCAATAGCGTAGACATTCACGCGAATGACCCCGGCGGCCTGACCGAATCCGAATGGAAAGCCAACCCGCAGCAGTCGCCGCGTGCCGAACAGTTCAACACGCGAAAAACCATCAAGCAGACTCAGGCAGGCCTGCGCTATGAGCGTCAGCTCAGCGAACACGACGATCTGAGCGTGATGATGTATGCCGGTGAACGTGAAACCACACAATACCAGTCCATACCGATGGCGCCGCAGCGGGATAACCCCGCGCATGCAGGCGGCGTAATCGTGCTTCAGCGTCATTATCAGGGTATCGACACCCGCTGGACGCACCGGGGCGAGCTGGGCGTACCTGTGACGTTCACCACCGGCCTGAACTATGAAAATATGAGCGAAAATCGCAAGGGTTACGAGAACTACCGCCTGAATAACGGCGTGCCGCAGTTTGGCGTGAAAGGCGATTTGCGTCGTAATGAGCGCAACCTGATGTGGAACGCCGATCCCTACCTGCAAACGCAGTGGCAACTGACCGAAAAACTTTCGCTTGATGCCGGCGTGCGGTACAGCTCAGTCTGGTTTGACTCTAACGATCATTACGTTACGCCTGGAAACAGAAATGACAGCGGCGAGGCCAGCTACCATCAATGGCTCCCTGCCGGGGCGCTCAAGTATGCGTTCACCGATGTGTGGAACGTTTATCTGGCCGCAGGGCGCGGTTTTGAAACGCCGACCATCAATGAACTCTCCTATCGCCCGGACGGACAAAGCGGCCTGAACTTCGGCCTGAAACCCGCCACCAATGACACGGTGGAAATTGGCAGTAAAACGCGTATTGGCGATGGTTTACTGACGGCGGCGCTCTTCCAGACGGATACGGATGATGAAATTGTCGTCGCTACCAGCGGCGGTGGGCGCACCACATATAAAAACGCCGGTAAAACCCGCCGTCAGGGCGCGGAATTATCATGGGATCAGCGTTTCGCCGGTAACTGGCGGGTAAACGCCTCCTGGACCTGGCTGGATGCGACCTACCGCAGCAACGTCTGCAAAAGTGGCGATTGCAACGGTAACCGCATGCCGGGCATTGCGCGTAATATGGGGTTCGCCTCGCTGGGATATGTACCGGATGAAGGCTGGTATGCCGGCACCGATGCCCGCTATATGGGGGACATCATGGCAGACGATCACAACACGGCAAAAGCGCCCTCGTATACCGTGGTTGGTCTGAACACCGGGTATAAGTTTAACTACAGCAACTTAACGGTCGATGTGTTTGGCCGGGTCGATAACCTGTTTGATAAAGAGTATGTCGGTTCGGTGATCGTCAACGAATCAAACGGACGCTATTACGAACCGGCACCGGGGAGAAACTACGGCGTTGGCGTCAATCTGGCATGGCGTTTTGAGTAAGCACCAGAGCTAAAAAAGCTAAAAAAATAGCGGGGAATCGCCCCGCTATTTTTTAATGTCATGCAGCGTCAATTCTCAGGCATCATCCGCCAGGCGAATCACGACCTTGCCGAAGTTCTTCCCGGTCAGCAGACCGATAAACGCCTCCGGCGCTTTTTCCAGTCCGTCGGTGATCTGTTCGCGGTAGTGGATCTTCCCTTCTTTGACCCAACGCCCCATCTCCTGCTGAAACTCATGAATCCGGTGCCCGTAGTCCTGACCAATAATAAACCCTTGCAGGCGGATGCGTTTTTTTAACAGCGTCGCCATTAATAGTGGCAGCCGGTCAGGTCCGTCGGGGAGTTTTGTGGCGTTATATCCGCTCACCAGACCACACAACGGGATACGTGCCGAAGTATTCAACAGCGGCAGAACCGCATCAAACACCTTGCCGCCGACATTTTCATAATACACATCAATTCCCTGCGGGCAGGCTTTCGCCAGTTGTTCCGCAAAATCCGCCGCGTGGTGATCGAGGCATATGTCAAAACCGAGAATCTCGGTCGCGTAGCGGCATTTTTCTGCGCCGCCTGCGACACCCACCACATGACAGCCCTTCAGTTTGCCGATTTGCCCGACGGTTGCGCCGACCGGCCCGGTGGCGGCCGCAACGACCAGCGTTTCCCCTGCTTTGGGCTGGCCGATATCCAGCAGTCCCATATAGGCGGTAAAGCCCGGCATCCCCAGCACGCCCAGCGCCCATGACGGATGCTCAGGGTTGTCACCGAGTTTCACCAGCCCTTTCCCGTCGGAAATATCATAATCCTGCCAGCCGCTGTAACTTAATACCCATTCTCCCGGACGGTAATCAGGATGACTGGACTCCACGACCCGGCTGACCGTTCCGCCAACCATCACGCCGCCGATCTCCACCGGCGGTGAGTAGGACGGTTCGTCGCTCATTCTTCCGCGCATGTAGGGATCGAGGGACAGGAAAATTGTACGTAACAGCACTTGCCCTTCACCGGGCGTCGCTACGTCGTCCTCTTCCATGCGGAAGTTGCTCTCAACCGGCGCGCCATGCGGACGCGAAGCCAGAACCCAACGACGATTACGGTATGCTTGTTGGCCCATGATGTTCTCCTCTGCTTGTGGCATGAATCCCTCAATAGTAGCCGAACATTAATTACCCGCGTGGTTTAAGCGCACAACCAGGTAAACGCATGTTTCCTGTGTCTCATTGATAAAACGGCAGTCGTTTGGTGGCCCCAGCTCCAGGCAGTCGCCCGCTTTCATCTCATGGCGAACCCCGCCTTCGACAAAGACCAGCTCTCCCTGCTGTAGCCAGATAAGCTGTCTTGCCAGCGCGTAGGATGCCGCAGGCATCGGTACGTCACTCCCTGCCGGAAGCGAGATTTGTACGAGATCGATGGGCAGGTCGCTGCGCGGTGAAACGTGGCGGCGCAGGTAGTGCGTCTGCGGGTCGTGCCAGACGGGTTGATCGGCAAAACGCAGCAGCTTGCCCTCCTGCATTTCTGCCCGCGCGATCAGCGTTGACATGCTGATGCCAAACGCCCCGGAAAGCCGCCCCAGCAACGTGGCCGTCGGGCTGCTCTCTCCGCGTTCGATTTTGTGGATCATGGCGCGCGATACGCCTGCCCGCTCGGCAAGCTCCGTCAGCGACCAGCCCCGCGATTCACGCTCAATGCGAATTCTTGCACTGATCCGTTGATTTATGCTGTCTTCGATAGTATTCATATCGTAATACTATAGTGAACAACAACTGAGGTTCAACATGTCTATTCGATTTGCTGGCAAAGAAGACTGCGCCGCCATCGCCGAAATCTACAATCACGCGGTATTGCACACGGCGGCAATCTGGAACGATCAAACGGTCGATGTGGATAACCGCATCGCATGGTTTGATGCGCGTCAGCTATCAGGCTATCCGGTTCTGGTCAGTGAAGAGAATGGCGTCGTCACCGGGTACGCCTCCTTTGGCGACTGGCGTAACTTTGATGGTTTCCGCCATACGGTCGAACATTCCGTATATGTCCACCCGGATCATCAGGGGAAAGGCCTCGGACGGGCGCTTCTCAGCCGTCTGATCGAGGAAGCGCGCGCATGCGGCAAGCATGTGATGGTCGCCGGAATCGAGTCGCAAAACCAGGCATCGCTGCATCTGCACGAAACGCTGGGGTTCCGCATTACCGCCCAAATGCCGCAGGTTGGCACCAAATTCGGCCGCTGGCTGGATCTGACGTTTATGCAGCTTCAGCTTGACGATCGTCGCGACCCGGATGCGCGCGGATGAACCAGACGCTGACCCTCGCCTTTCTGATTGCCGCCGGTATTGGGCTGGTTGTGCAAAACACGCTTATGGTGCGCATTACACAGAACTCGTCAACGATTCTCATCGCCATGCTGCTGAACTCGCTGGTCGGGATTGTCCTGTTTGTCAGCATTTTGTGGTTTAAACAAGGCGCGGCGGGGTTTAGCGAGCTGGTTTCCAGCGTGCGCTGGTGGACGTTGATTCCCGGCTTGCTCGGATCGTTTTTTGTTTTCGCCAGTATTAGCGGGTATCAGTACGTTGGCGCGGCGACGACTATCGCGGTTCTGGTTGCCAGTCAGCTTATTGGCGGCCTGGTATTGGACATTTTGAGAAGTCATGGCGTGCCGTTACGTGCGCTGGCAGGCCCGGTTTGCGGCGCGGTGTTGTTGGTGATCGGCGCGTGGCTGGTCGCCAGACGCCAGTTTTAACTGCCGCTTCGCCGGATGGCGGCGTCGCGGCGTAAACGCTTTATCCGGCCTGTACATCCCTCACAGGCCGTGCTTATCAACGTCAGAGAATGCTACCACCTTTGGTAAGCTGTTCGCGACGCGCTTCCATATCTTCCTTGTACTGACGACCGTGATGCGCAATCGCCGTCCGTAGCCGCTGTTGCTGGGTGTAACGATCTTCCCGGCTCAGTTCGGCGTCATCGCTCAGCGCGATCAGCAGTTCGTTCATATGGGTAATGACGCTCTCTTCGATAGCGGCATCTACGCGCGCAGTGACCTCTTCCAGGTGCGACATAAACTCTCCTTAAACCATCAATTCAATTTAGCTTTTGAAAAATCACTGCCCATCAGGCTTACGCTGTATCCGGTTACGTTGCTGCGTGTGGCGTAGAACGTTTTGCCGTTTGCCAGCGCGATCCACGGCGCTTGCTGATAGAAAATATCCTGCGCCTGCTGGTAGAGCTGCGCACGTTCTTCCGGCTTGCTCACCCGTTTCGCTTTCTGGACGAGATCATCATACCCTTTATCGCACCAGCGCGCGGCATTTGAGCCGGTTTTTATGCTGTTGCAGCCCAGCAGCACATCGGCAAAGTTATCTGGATCGCCATTGTCAGACATCCAGCCGAACAGCGCGGTATCGTGCTCGCCTTTACGCATCCCGGACAGATACTCTCCCCATTCGTAAGAGACGATTTTCGCCGTCACGCCGACTTTTGCCCAGTCGCTCTGGATCATCTCCGCAATGCGCCGGGAATTGGGGTTATAAGGGCGTTGCACCGGCATCGACCAGAGCGTTGCCTCAAACCCCTTCTCCAGCCCCGCCTGCTTCAGCAAATCTTTGGCTTTTTGCGGATCGTAGTCGTAATCCTTCAGGTTGTTATTAAAGCCCATCATATTTGGCGGGATGGGCGATTTCGCCACCGTACCGGAACCGAGGAACACCGCGTTGATAATGGCTTTTTTATCAGTGGCGTAATTTAACGCCTGGCGCACCAGTACGTTATCAAACGGTTTTTTCTCGGTATTAAAGGCCAGATAGCCGACGTTCAGCGCATCGACCGAATGCAGCGTTAACGCGTTATTCTTTTTAATCTCGTCAAACTGTACGGGTGATGGCGCCGGAATAATCTGGCACTCGTTGGTTTGCAGTTTTGCCAGGCGCGTCTGGGCGTTAGGCGTAATCGAGAAAATAAGATGTCTGGTCGGCACTTCGCCATCCCAGTAGTTCGGGTTCGCCAGGTAGCGAATCTGTGAATCCTGCTTGTAGTGTTGCAGTACGTAAGGGCCAGTGCCGACAGGCCAGTTATCGACGTTTTCCGGTGTGCCTTTTTTCAGCATCGCATCGGCATACTCTGCGGAGAGAATGGAGGCGAAATCCATGCCCCAGTCAGCGAGGAATGCCGCATTGGGTTCGTTCAACACAAACTGGACGTGATAATCGTCGACCTTTTTCACCTCTTTAATCAACTTATCGAGGCCGACATCATTGAAGTATTCGTAGCTGCCCTGCGACACATTATGGTACGGATGATCTGCATCCTTCTGGCGCAGCACCGAGAAAATAACGTCATCGGCATTAAAATCGCGCGTCGGTTTAAAGAATTTATTGCTGTTGAATTTCACGCCCTGACGCAGCGTAAACGTGTATGTTTTCCCGTCCGGGGAAATCGTCCAGTCGGTCGCCAGCGACGGCACCGGCGTATTTTTTACCGGATCGAAATTGATCAGTCGGTTGTACAGCACCTGCGAACTGGCCACGAATGACGGGCCGGAACTGGCGATTTGCGGGTTAAACGATTCGGGTGAGGCTTCAGAACAGTAGATGATGGTATCGGTATTGGCCGCGAATGCCGCTCCTGCCGGTAAAAGTGCGCTGAGCGCCAGCGCGAGCAACGTTTTCCCTGTAGACATCGTTATAAGCCTTTTCATTTGATTATAAAGAGAGTCATATGAGCATAGCTTACAAAAGCTGACAAATAACGAATCACTCTCAGGTTATTCCGTTCTGGTATTTTTCGCTGATGAATGCGTCCTGCGGCGTGAAATAATTTCCCTTAAGTCTTTTTGAAAACGTCAAGATTTTTCCCCCGGCGCTATGCCATGAAAATTAGCCCCTTTTTGCCTCTCTTCCGCCGTTTGCTTGTCTTTGTAATCCGTAAAGTAGATGCGTGAAGAAGTCTAAGGGACAACAACGTGGCAAAAACTCTCTTACGTAGCGGCAATCTGGACGACTATCAGGCCGTGGGCGGCGGCGGTCAGGCCGTATTTGATTCCGCATTGCAAATTCGTGAAACGCTTCGTCTGCGTAAACAGCAGGCAATGGTGGATTGTCTGGCGATCCCGCAAATTAATGACAGCGGCGATCGCGTCGACTGGTATTCCCCGGTCGAGGGAAAAGCCATCGCATGGAAGGCCGCGGAGGAAGAAGCGCGATTTCGGGCGCTGCGCTACCTGAGCAGCACGCTGGAAAACGCGGCGGCGCTGAGCCGCAAAAGTCTGCAATCCGGGAAAACTTCGTTGCAGCTGTTCGGTTCCCTGCTGGAAAAAGCGGTTCAGTTCCCTGGGGAAAACCACGTTTTTCTGGTTGATGGCAAACCGGTCATCACCTTCTGGGGGTTTGTGAATCTTAATGAAAACACCCGTGATGACGTACTTGACTGCCTGCGCGCCATTGATGTTCCGCCCGTCCTGCCGCCTGTCGCTGAACCCGAGCAGGAGGTGGAAGATGAGCCGTTGCCAGAGGTGACGTTTGCCCGTTCCGATGAGCCGTTACTGACGCCGGTGATGATTGAACGCCCCCAGGAACCCGAACCTGAACCGGTCGCCCCTGTTGTTGTCAGCGAACCGCAGGCACCTTCACCATCTCCGACCACTCCCGTGAAGCCCTCTTCGCGTCTGCCGCTATGGAGCCTGCCGGTTGCCGCCGTGATTGTCGCCGCCGTTGCGGCGCCGCTGTTGTGGAAACCGTCTGCCCCCGTCGCCGAAGCCACGGCGGTCAGTACGCCGGTTGTCGCCGCGAAAGTAGACAGTAAACCGTTGCCGAAGATGATTGCCCAACTGCCGCTGCATCAGGCGGAAGTGATTCCGCCAGTGAAAAAAGCGAAGCCCGCAGATGAACCGGTGGTGATCGCCGCCATCCCCAAAGATGCGCTGGTGATGGATGCCGGTCAGATGAAAGCGGGAGTCACGCGCTTTTTGAATGGAAACTGGCGCGTACTGATTGACGTTAAAGATCCGGTCAGCGGAAAAGCGCCTTCGCTGCGTTACCAGATCCAGAACAACAAAGGCACCGCCCGGGTGGTACACGGCGACAACATCGTCTGCCGGGCGGACATTTTCTCCGGCCTGCATCAGACCGGAGAGCTGATGATCAAGAGTCGTGGTCACGCACGTTGCACCGATGGTTCGCGCTACCCGATGCCGGAAATCACCTGTAAAGCCAGCACGAATGACGTTGCGGCTTGCTCAGCGCGTTATGACGCCCATGCGGAAGTCCCGTTGACGATCAAAAAGATAGGTGCCTGATTTTATGTTGGTGAATCTGTGTGATTACAAACAGAGCGTAACGCTCATCGCAAACAGCGGCGTACAATTCCTCGACTTCGGCCTGACGCCGCAGGAGTCTGCCCATCTTGGTCGTTTCGTGCGTAAAACGGCGAACGGCCCCCTGCTCCGGCTCGACTTTGATCTGACCAACGGGCGCTATACGGTACCGGGGCGCACGGGGGGTCAACCTGAAGTGGTCAAACCGGAAAGCACCCAGATGTTGCACTATTCGCTGGATGTGCTGGATGGCGTCTGGTTGCCGCTCCCTTTCCTGCGCTTTAACCCTCCCCGTACGTTTGTGGAAGGCCCCGACAACTGGGCGCGCGTACAGGTGCGTAAGCTGCCTGAACCCGACAGCGCGGGCCATACGCACCGCATTACCGTGGCGCTGGACAGCCAGTTAAGCGAGAATGCGCCGGCGGCGCTGGCGCCTAACGAAAACGACCTGCTCAATGGCACGCGGTTCGCGCTGGCCTGGCGCGATGATGAAATTGCCGATTTTCTTGACCAGACGTGGATTGACGGCTGGCTGCGCGAATCCTTCCTTCACCACGTCACCCAGGAGGAGAACCGCTCCGAGCAGGAGATTCAGCAGGCGCTGCGTAACTTTGAGTACCAGGCGCACTGGCTGAATCTGATGACGTTACTGGGGGAACAGCTTTCCGTACCAGAGGTGAAGCTGGTCACCCACACGCTCAGCACGCCTGCGATTCCGGTGGATCTGATTCTGGACGTCGGCAATACCCATACCTGCGGCGTATTGATTGAAGATCACGGCGACGCCAATGACGGTTTGCGCCAGACGGCGGAATTACAGGTACGCTCCTTAAGTGAGCCGCAATGTCTTAACGATCCGCTGTTCACCAGCCGACTGGAGTTCTCCGAAGCGCGTTTCGGCAAACAGCATTTCTCGGTTGAAAGCGGCCGCGACGACGCCTTTATCTGGCCATCGATTGTGCGCGTGGGCGACGAAGCCCGCAAACTGGCTATGCAGCGTCTGGGAACGGAAGGCAGCAGCGGGATCTCCAGCCCGCGTCGTTATTTGTGGGACGAAACCCCGGTTTTACAGGACTGGCGCTTCAGCCAGATGAACAGCAAAACGCAGCGAGAACCGCTCGCCACCGCCTTCCCGCTGATGAATCTGATGAATGACGACGGACAACCGTTATTCAGCCTGCCGCCCGATGACCGGTTGCCGGTCTTTTCGCCGCAGTACAGCCGCAGCACGCTGATGACGCACATGCTGTGCGAAATTCTGTCGCAGGCGCTGGGGCAAATGAACAGCGTGGCGACGCGGTTACGCCTCGGTTTTCCGGCGTCGCCGCGTCAGTTGCGCACGCTGATTCTGACCCTGCCATCGGCAATGCCGAAACAGGAACGCGAAATTTTCCGCCAGCGTATGTTCGAAGCCATCGCACTGGTATGGAAAGCGATGGGCTGGCATCCGCAGGATGAGGATTTTTCCTCCCGTAAACAGCAGGAAAAGAGCGTTGTTCCGGTGCCGGACATTCAGATGGAATGGGACGAAGCCAGCTGCGGACAGCTGGTATGGCTGTATAACGAAGCGATTTCCCATTACGCCGGGCGCACGGAGACGTTCTTCAACGCCCTGGCTCGCCCGGACCGTTTGCCGGAACCGGGCGAAACCAAAGGTCGGGCGCTACGCGTGGCATCTATCGACATTGGCGGCGGCACGACGGATATGGCGGTCGTCCACTACCAGCTTGATGACGGCGTCGGCGCGAACGTCAAGATCACCCCGCACTTACTGTTCCGTGAAGGGTTTAAAGTCGCGGGCGATGACATGCTGCTGGACGTCATCCAGAAATGCATATTGCCTGCGCTGCAAACCCGCTTACAGCAGGCCGGCGTGACGGATGCCGCCGCCCTGCTGGCAACGCTGTTTGGAGATTCAGGCCGCATTGATACGCAGGCGATTTTGCGTCAACAAACGGCGCTACAGCTGTTTATGCCGCTGGGGCACGCCGTACTGGCCGCCTGGGAACAGAGTGACGTTAGCGATCCGCTCGCGGGTCTACACGCGACCTTCGGCGAACTGCTGACTCAACGCCCTACGCGCAACGTGATGAATTACATCCAGCAGGCGATCGACCATGCGCTGCCTTCAGGCTCACCGGCGTTCGATCTGCTGAGCGTGCCGTTGCAGGTGCAGTTCAGCCACTTACAGGAAGCACTACTGGCCGGTCAGTTTACCCTGACCTCGCCGCTGCATGCCGTTTGCGAAGCGATTTCTCATTACCGCTGCGACATTCTGCTGGTGACGGGCAGACCAACCTGCCTGCCCGGCGTGCAGGCGCTGATCCGCCATTTACAGCCGGTTCCCGTTAACCGCATCGTCTGGATGGACAAGTATCGCGTCCATGAATGGTATCCCTTCAGCCAACAGGGGCGGATTGGCAACCCGAAATCAACCGCCGCCGTGGGGGCGATGCTGTGCAGCCTGGCGCTGGATTTACGGCTGCCGCGCTTTAACTTTAAAGCCGCCGATATCGGCGCCTATTCCACCGTACGCTATCTCGGCGTTCTGGATAACACGGTCAATACCTTGCGCGATGAAAACGTCTGGTATCAGGAGATCGATCTCGATAAACCCGGCGCGAAGCTGGATACCCGTCTGCACTTCCCGCTTCGCGGCAATGTGACGCTCGGTTTCCGCCAACTGGCGAACAGCCGCTGGCCCGCGACCCCACTCTATACCCTGAGCATTAACTCAGCAGAGCTGGCGAAAACCATCGCCGGCGATGGCGTTCTCAATGTCCGGCTGCAACTGCGCGGCGGGAACAAAGAGATGGGGCCGGAATCGTTTGTGCTGGGTGACGCCTGGCTACAGGATGGAACGCCCGTCGCCGCGAATGCCCTGACCTTAAAACTGAATACCCTGGCCGACCGTCGTCATAGCGGCAGCCACTACTGGATCGACAGCGGGAGCGTGTACCTGAAATGAGCAAGACGTTAAACACCACACAGGCCGCCATGGCGTGGGTTAACCATACACGTCAGCACGCAGTACGCCTGGATGATGAAGCAGACGCCCTGCTGGCGCAGCTCACACTCGCCGCCGCCGGTGAATCGGCGCTGAACGCCGCGCAACAGGCAAGAGGCAGCATCGGTCTGTATGGCCATTCACAATCCTCAAAAGCGCATCTGCTTGGCGCGCTGTGCGGTAACGGCGAGGGAAAACTGAACATCGCTACGCCGGAGCGCTGCTTTGACTATTTTACCCATATCAATCCAGGCCATGCGCCAGCCAATATGGCGATCCGTTTTACGCAGGATGAAAGCGCGGCGGTTGATAGCGAATGGCCGCTGCGTCTGCGGCTCATCAGTGAAGCTGAACTGGTACAACTGTTTATCGCCTGGGCCAGCGCCTCGCCCGATAACCGGCAGGTCGAAAAATCCATTATTGAGACGCGGTTAGAAAAGTGGCAGGCGCTGCGTCAGCGTCAGCCGGTTCAGGGCGTGACCGCAGAGGACGTCGCCGCCATTGCCCGTTTCTGGCGCGCCTGCGTTCCTGTCGGGCAACAGCAAATCGACGATGCGCTCTGGCATCAGTTCGCCTCCCTGCTGCCCTCGGTGGATCTGACGACCCGCGCCAGCGCCTGGGCATTACTCTGGGGCGAACAGCCTGAATTAACGCAACAGTGGCTAACGCTGGCGCGTACGCTGCAACAGACCGGCCATGCGCAAGAGTTAGCGGCGCCGTTGAGTCTGCTGGTCGATCATTTTGGCCTTCCGGCAGAAAGTTTTCTGACCCAGGGCGCGTTATCCGGCAACGACGCGCAGAGCGACGTCGTTATACATCCTGTCGAGCACCATCAGTTACTCAATGCGGTGAGCCTCTCTCTGGATTCACTGGCTTTGCTGACGCGTGAACTGGTGCTTAGCGTTGAAAACACGGCGCTGGATAATGTCGATCTGCTTGATATTCCGCTGGCGCCGGATGCGCACCCGCATCCACTCTGGCGGGCAAAACTCGGCTGGATGCTGGAACATTATCGCCAACATTTGCAGCCCGATGTGCTGGTCATTTGCAATGCCACCTCCGCCCGGTCGCAAACGCCCGCTGCCGCCCGCACGCTGCTGGGCTGGGTGAACGATACACAACCGCTGCGCGACGCCGCGCTACCGGGCGTGGTCTGGGCCATTACGCCGCAGGATGCGCGTTTCACAACGCAGCAGAATCTTGATGAAGCCGTGCAGCAGTTAATGGGGAAACCCGGCCTTCACTGGGGCACCCTTCAGGCGCTGGATAAACACAGCTTGCAGCGTCTGGTGGAATGGCTGTCACAGGCGACATCGCCGTTACAGCGCCAGGCGCGGCTGGCCTCCCTGTGTGAGCAGCATCAACAACGGCTTCATGACCTGCTGTTGAGCCATATCACCCCAAAAGACAGCGGCAATAAGGCGACGGAATCCGTTATTCGCCAGCTTCAGGGGCAGGCCGCCCGGCATGGCGAGTTGCTCGACGGGCTTCTGCCGCCGATACACCATTTTGAGTCGCTTTTGCGTATCCAGCAGCCGCGCGAGGAGCAGGTCAGCGGCCTGTTTAATGAAGCGATCGATCTGTTTGCGGATGAGCCAGACGCTCCCCGCCCGGCAGAAAACAAAGAGACAGGGTATCTGGCCCACAAAATGTGGATTAACCATGTGCGCCAGTGGAGCCGAAATGAGAGCAACGCCCGTCGTTTAGGTCTGGAGTCGTATACGCTCAGGCTGGTCGTGGATATTCTGATTACCGCCAGCTATCGGCTTAATGTGCCTCAGCAGTTACAGCAGATTATGCAGCGTGAAGAGGTTTGCGGCGCGCAGCTGCATGCTGGGATCGGTAACTTTATCGCCTGGCTTGGCTACGAAAATGTGGCGGAGGACGCCCGACCCGCCAGCCGGTTCCAGAAAGGATCGGCGATCTTCAGCGCGCCTCGCCTGCAACCGATGGCCCGGCTCACCCAACTGGATGAACAGCCGGTACATGCCGCCAGTCGCTATGTGTATGACTGGCTGGTCGCGCTCTATACCCGGGCAAATGAAAATAAGGGGTATCAGCATCCGCAGGATGTGTCCGACGCCGACAAAAAACGGCTGATGGCGCTGCTCAATGCCTGATGGCGCTACGCAACATCGTAAGCCGGATAAGGCGCTCGCCCGCCATCCGGCAATCTTCATCTCATCAAAACAACGAAAATAACAATGCGACGGGCAGACTCATCGGCCAGGTTGCGCCCACGAGAACGGCGCTCAGAAAGCGGATACGTTTTTTATCGTGGGAAAGAAACCAGGTAATCAGGCAGGCAATCGCCGCCATCACTGCGTAAAAAACCAACATTTTTTGGTAGAGCGACATTTCGGGCATCCGAACCAGAGGGGAAAAACGCGCGCAATATGCTCTTTTTTTTGACGTACATCAAGTTTTATCCGTACTATTCAGCAAAACGCTGAAATAGCGGCACCATTCACCATGTTCATATTTTGTCTTATTGCGGATTGCCTGAACCCGTACTATACACAAAGGGGTCATAACGAAAGGTGGCAAAAATGAATGTTTCCAGTAAAACCGTGGTGCTGATAAATGTCTTTGCTGCTATTGGACTTTTTGGCCTTATCTCATTGAGATTCGGCTGGTTTGCCTGATGTACTGAGTGCTTGCTGCGCATACTGGCAGAGAGCGTTCCTCCTCTCTGCCATCGATTTACGATCTTCCCATGCCGCGCCGGAACGGTAAATTATCCTTAATGTTTAACCATTATGTGGCGGATAACCGTATAGTCTTCCAGCCCATAAAGTGACATATCCTTGCCGTAACCTGAGCGTTTTTGCCCACCGTGCGGCATCTCGCTCACCAGCATGAAATGCGTGTTAACCCAGGTGCAACCATACTGCAATCGCGCGCTCAGGCGATGCGCCCGACCCACATCTTTCGTCCAGACGGATGATGCCAGCCCGTACTGAGTATCATTTGCCCACGCCAGCACCTGCTCTTCATCATCAAACACTGTCATGCTGACAACCGGGCCGAACACTTCTCGCTGCACGATGGCGTCCTCCTGTTTTGCGCCGGCCAGCAGCGTTGGCGCAAAATAGTATCCTGCGCCGTCCAGTTTCTGGCCGCCGGTCACCACGTTGATATGTCCGAGCGCTTTCGCCTCTTCCACCGCTTTTGTCACTCGCTCAAGGTGCGCCTGCGAGCTGAGCGGCCCAAGCTCAGTCGATTCGTCGTTTGGCGAACCGGTTTTCAGGCTGGCGACCGCCGCGCCGAGTTTCTCAACCAGCGCGTCATAGATCCCTTTTTGCGCATAGATACGACAGGCCGCCGTACAATCCTGCCCGGCATTGTAGAAACCGAACGTTCGCACACCTTCGACAACGGCATCCAGATCGGCATCATCAAAGACAATCACCGGAGCCTTACCGCCTAATTCCATGTGCGTGCGCTTAATGGAGGGCGCGGTATGTTGAATAATGTGCTCGCCCGTCGCAATCGAGCCGGTCAGGGAGACCATCCGTACTTTTTCATGCCCGGTGAGCGGATCGCCAACCGTCTTGCCCCGCCCGAACAGCACGTTAAGCACGCCTGGCGGGAAAATATCCTTCGCAAACTCCGCCAGCTTCAATGCCGTCAGCGGCGTGATTTCAGACGGTTTTATCACCACACAGTTACCCGCCGCCAGCGCTGGCGCCAGTTTCCAGGCCGCCATCATCAGCGGATAGTTCCACGGTGCGATCGAGGCGACGACCCCAACCGGATCGCGGCGGATCATCGAGGTATGCCCTTCCAGATACTCCCCCGCCGCCAGGCCGTTCAGACAGCGTGCGGCGCCGGCAAAGAAGCGAAATACATCAACAATCGCCGGGATCTCATCATTGAGCGCGCAATGCAGCGGCTTCCCGCAGTTTTGCGACTCCAGTTCGGCGAATGTCTGCGCATTTTCCTCAATCACGTCCGCCAGCGTTAGCAGTAGCTCCGCTCTGCCTTTTGGCGTGGTTTGCCCCCATTCCGCGAACGCCCGGTCTGCGGCGCGAACGGCGGCATCTACCTGTGCGGGCGACGCCTCTGCAATCTCCAGAATCACCTCGCCCGTCGCCGGGTTGTAGACGGGCTGTTTTTCACCTTCACCGCTGACCAGCTCGCCGTTAATCAGTAATTGATGTGGCATACATCTTACTCCTGTCGCAAAATATTGAGCGGCAGCCTTGCCGTAAATATATGTCCTTTCCTAAAAATAGTCGGCGCGTCTGCCGCGCACCTGTTGGGATAAGGAAATTTAATCAGGTTGTGAGCTGACACGCATTACGCTGCTCCACGCGGCGCGCATGTTCCATCTTTCGGAGTATAGACAAGGAGTTAGGCTGAGGATGGAAAAGACGGGGGGTATTGATATTTCCTATGGCGAGTCAGCGATAAATAACGTTCTGCCCTGATAATCGATACGCTTTCTCTATTTTGGCTAAAACCAAAAGATGGCAACGCGTATTTTATTTCAGCATATCGCGAATAAGTTTCCCCAGTTGAGATACCGCCTGCTCCTCTCTTTCTCCCCACCCCCATGCGGTATTAAACCGGAAAAAATGCGACCAGGTATCAGAGGTCGAAAACATTTTACCAGGGGCGATACTGATCTGATGCGCCAGAGCCTGCGCACTGAGTTCCCCGGCATCAAGAGATTCGGGCAGTTCCAGCCAGAGAAAATAGCCGCTGTCATTGTGGTGAATCTTCACCTCAGCGGGCAGATGGCGCAGCAGCGTTTGCCAGGCCTGCTGTTTTCGCTCCGCCAACTGGCGGCGCAGACGACGCAAATGCGCGTCATAGCGGCGTGTCGAAAGGTAATCGACCAGAGCAAGCTGCATCGGTGAACTGGTGGATAGCGTACTCATCAGCTGTAGCCGCTGAATTTGTCTGGCGTACTTTCCCGCTGCAACCCAACCGATACGAAAACCGGGAACCAGACATTTCGAGAATGACGAGCAATGCAATATTTTATCGTGGCGATCCCAGGCTTTGGCAGGCAGCGGTTTGTCGCGGCCAAAATAGAGCTCGCTGTACACGTCATCTTCAATCAGCACGACGTTGTACTGATCCAGTAACGCGACCAGCCGCGCTTTTTTCTCCGGGCTAAGGGTGAAGCCGAGCGGGTTTTGGCTATTGGTCATCAGCCAGCATGCCTTCACCGGATACTCCTGTAATGCCTGTTCCAGCGCTGCTAAATCGATCCCCTCTTTTACATCCGTGGCGACAGAAAGCGCTTTCAGGCGGAGTCGCTCCAGCGCCTGTAACGCGCCATAAAAGCAGGGATTCTCCACAATAACCCAGTCGCCCGGTTCGGTAACCGCCTGAAGGCTGAGGTTCAGGGCTTCCAGCGCCCCGGCGGTAATGACGATTTCATCAGGAGAGACGGTAATTCCCTGCTGCGCATAGCGTCGGGCGATGGCATGGCGCAGCTCGCTGTTCCCCGGCGGCAGGTTCTCAATCACGCTCATGGCCGTGGCGGTTTTACTGACCTGCGCCAGGGAACGGTTAAGCTGCTGCAACGGAAACAGACGCGGGTCTGGAAAGGCAGAGGCGAACGGCATCACCGACGCATCCCGGCTGGCCTGCAACATTTCGAAAATATAGGTATTAATATCAACGGCTTCATCGCGCATTACCTGCACGGGCGGCATCGCAGGCTGGCGCACCGGGCGCGCCGCCACGTAATAACCCGACTGCGGACGCGCAATAATGCGCCCCTGGCTTTCCAGCAACTGATACGCATGTCCTACGGTCATAAAACTCATGCCGCTGCTGACCACCTGCTCACGCAGGGAGGGTAATCGATCGCCAGGCTGCCACACGCCGGAGGCGATTTGATCGCAAATTTGTTCCGCCAGTCGCTGATATTTCTTCATCGTTTTTTTATTTCACACAATATGTAAGCCTGCTGGAACAACCGGAAAAGCTAAAGCATAGTCAGCGATAACTCTTTACCCAATGCTCTGGCCGCAATCTGCACAGCATCGATTTTCGTTGCGTGTTTTAAGTCGAATAGTCGGGTAATTTCCTGCTTGGGTCTGCCAATGCGCCTCGCCAGCTCCTGCTGCGTGATTTTTGATTCAAGGAACGCATTCAACAAAAGGACTTTAGACGCAATGCTTAGAGGAATCTCCACATAATCATCAGCTTCATCAACCATTGAAGGTAAAGGAATTGGCTGGTTATCTTCAAAATAAAATTCAAAGGCGGTGACTAATGCGCCCTGCGCGGCTTCGAGAGATTCATGGCGGGTGTCACCTTGTGTTAACGCCTCTGGAATGTCCGGGAACGACACAACATAACCCCCTTCTTCTGCGGGAATGAGATTGACGGGATAACGCATAGTTTCTGGTAACGCTCTCATGTGATCAACCTTATATATCTGATGATTAATTCAAACCAAGCTGCTTTAGTATTGCTTTACGCAGGGTGTCTTTAATTTCATCACCAGGATGTCTGGGCATGACGCTTCGTTTGTCGTGATATCTCAACTTCAAATGATTCGTTCCATTTGTTACATCGACTCCCTGAGATTCAAGCCAGCGTCTGAACTCGCTCTGCTTCACCGCGCCTCCCTGCCATGTATTATAACCATAAGGTAAACATTTTTGTTTACCTTTTCTCTTTTTTTGAATGTTATACACCCCGAAATGGCTTTTGGCTGATTAACACTCAAAAACCGGAAAGCCGGTTCCAGTTTTGCGGGAAGGTTAACTATGGTGAGAGGGGTTTTAAGGTACATCAGGCGTGGCCGGGTGACGCTCAGCGTTCCCGGCCAGCCGCTGACTTAGCTTTTACGTTTTGGCAGCGTTTTCATCAGATCTTCCGGGCTTACGGAGGCGACAACGCTGCCGGGCAAGGGCATTTTCAGAATATGATTTTTGATCTTGCCGATAACGTGCATTTCGCACGGACGGCAATCAAACTTCAGCGTCAATACTTCGTCGCCGTGTACCAGTTGCATCGGCGTTGCTTTCCAGCTTTTGATATTCCCTTTCGCCTGTTTCGGGCACAGGTTAAAGGCAAAGCGCAAACAATGTTTGGTGATCATCACCGGCACATCGCCCTTCTCCTGGTGCGCCTCATACGCCGCGTCGATCAGTTGAACGCCGTAGCGATGATAAAACGCGCGCGCTTTGTGATTGTAGACGTTAGCCAGGAAGCTCAAATGCGTTTCCGGGTAAACCGGGTCTGGTTGCGCCACCGGCTTACGGCTGCCGCGTTGATAGTTCGCCAGACGCGCCGCATCCAGCATTTCTGCCGCTTCGCGACGGAACTGGTTGAGTAAACTGTTCGGCACGAACAGTGCGCCGGGGAGATTCACCTCAACGCTACGTGCGTAGTACATCGTCTGTCCCAGCTTCGCCACGCCTTCTTTCAGGTTGTTCAACGCTTTTTCGGCATTGTTCGCCTCGTCAAACTGCCCCTCCAGCGTATGGGTGACGCTCACGCCCTCTTCGCTGGTCAGCGTCAGAATTAGCTGTTCCTGCCAGCCGCCTAACGCGATATCCACCGCCACCCGGCGTTCGCTGGAGGTTTTGGTTAACGCCTGCTGCCAGTTGTGATCGAGATTACGGTTCAGCGGATGATGCGGGCGCACTTTATGCAGGTCGGGCGGCATTTCATTCGGCCAGACGCGATAACGGTTCTGTCCCGTCTTTTCCACCGTATTGGCGCGAAACCCCACCACTTCACGTTTGATCAGCACATTCAGACCATCGCCGTTGGATAACGGTTCCGTCACCTCAACGTCCAGGTGATCTTTTGCCACTTTGACGACTTCGCCTACCGGTAAACCGATAAATTTTGGCGAATCGAACGCGCCGATATCCCCTTTACGGGCGTTAACAAAATAGTCGGTACTGCCGCGATGGAAGGTTTTATCCGTAGAAGGAATAAAAAAGTGCTCAGTACGACCGGCGGAAGCCCGCGCCAGGTCGCCACGCTCCTCGATAATCGCATCCAGCATCTGGCGATAGTGCGCCGTGATGTTCTTCACATAGCTCATGTCTTTGTAGCGCCCTTCAATTTTGAAGGAACGCACGCCGGCATCGATCAACGCGCCCAGATTGGCCGTCTGGTCATTATCTTTCATCGACAACAGGTGTTTTTCGTACGAGACCACCCGCCCCTGATCGTCTTTTAAGGTGTACGGCAGGCGACAGGCCTGGGAGCAGTCGCCACGGTTAGCGCTGCGACCGGTCTGCGCATGAGAGATATAGCACTGCCCGGAATAAGCCACGCACAGCGCGCCGTGGATGAAAAACTCAATAGTAGCGTCGGTGGCCTGATGAATCGCCTGGATCTGGCTCAGACTCAGTTCGCGCGCCAGCACAATCTGGGTGAAACCGACGTCGGCAAGGAATTTCGCCTTTTCAACGCTGCGGATATCACACTGCGTACTGGCATGCAGTTCAATGGGAGGAATGTCCAGTTCCAGGATGCCCATATCCTGCACAATCAGCGCATCGACGCCGGTCTGGTACAGATCGGTAATCAGCCGTTGCGCGGGCTCAAGCTCATCATCATGCAGAATGGTGTTTAACGTCACAAAGATCTTCGCGCCATAGCGATGCGCAAAAGGCACCAGTTCCGCGATATCTTTCAGGCTGTTACTGGCATTATGCCGCGCGCCGAAGCCAGGCCCGCCGATGTAAACAGCATCGGCGCCATGTAAGATCGCTTCACGAGCAATGGCGGTATCGCGTGCCGGACTTAACAGTTCAAGGTGATGAGGTTGCTGGCGCATACGGTTAATATCATCCAATAACAGCAAAATGGCGGCTATTGTAGTCAGAAGCGCGACGTTTCGGAATACTTTTCCCGTCTAACTATGTGGGTAATGGATCAAGGAGTGAAAGTGAACCGTCTGGTCGCTGCTATTGCGATACGCATGGGCGGCATCGCCAGCAAAACGCACGCCTTCGCCGGATTTGAGCGTGCGCCACTCCCCGGTAATACACATATCCAGCGTTCCCTGAATCACCACCACATGTTCGATGACGCCTGCCTCATGCGGCGTCGATTCGCTAAGCGCGCCCGGGGCCATCAATATTGAAAAATGGTCAAAACAGAGCTGCGGGTCCCACGGAAACAGCGGCGTGATCACCATTGCCTGCTGCTGCGGGTCGAAGGTCGGGAGATCCTCCGCTTCCGGCGGGGAGATAAACGTTGAAAACGGGACATTCAATCCGGTGGCAATCTTCCATAATGTCGATACCGTCGGGCTGGATTCGTTGCGCTCTATCTGGCCGAGCATTGCTTTTGAAACCCCTGTCGCTTCCGCCAGACGCGACAGACTCCATTCTCGCTGTTGGCGTAGCGCCTTCAGCGTCGTCGCCAGATAATGGGTCAGGTTGTCCATTTTTCTCCTCCGGTAAAGCCGCAGTCTATCACTTGTGCGCTATAGCGCACAATGCTACAGTTTGTGACCGTTATAACGCACAAGGGGCAATTATGCGTTCGTTTTCACTTCCTCTGCCAACCGTGTTGTCTGGTTTTGTTGCGGTCCTGGTCGGCTATGCAAGCTCAGCGGCAATCATCTGGCAAGCCGCGATTGCCGCCGGCGCATCAACCGGACAAATTGCCGGATGGATGACGGCGCTTGGCATCGCGATGGGCGTCAGTACGCTGGCGTTAACCCTATGGTATCGTGCTCCGGTACTGACGGCATGGTCAACGCCCGGCGCCGCGTTACTGGTTACCGGCTTGCAGGGTCTCACGCTTGCGGAGGCCATCGGCGTATTTATTGTCGCGAATGCGTTAATCGTTCTGTGCGGCGTAACCGGGTTGTTTGCCCGCTTAATGCAGGTGATTCCGCATTCTCTTGCCGCCGCGATGCTGGCCGGTATTTTATTGCGTTTTGGTTTGCAGGCGTTCGGTCATCTGGATGGCGAGCTGTTTCTGTGCGGCAGTATGCTGCTGGCGTGGTTAGCGCTGAAAGTGCTGGTGCCGCGCTATGCGGTTATCGCCGCAATGGTTGTCGGTATTCTGGTTGCGGGCATGAAAGGTGACATTGTCACGTCTTGCATAACCCTCTCCCCGGTGCTACCGGCGTTTATCGCGCCCCATTTTTCGCTTGCTCATAGCCTCGGCGTCGCCATTCCACTGTTTCTGGTGACAATGGCGTCACAAAACGCGCCCGGTATCGCCACGATGAAAGCCTCCGGTTACTCCCTTCCGGTTTCGCCGCTGATCGTATTTACAGGGCTGCTGGCGCTGGTTTTATCTCCCTTTGGCGTCTACTCCATATGCATTGCCGCTATTACCGCCGCCATTTGCCAGAGTCCCGAAGCGCACCCGGACGCCGGGCGTCGCTGGCTGGCTGCGGCTGTCGCAGGCGGATTCTATCTGCTGGCGGGATTGTTCGGCGGTTCCGTTACCGCTCTGATGGCCGCCCTGCCCGTAAGCTGGATTCAGATGCTGGCCGGGCTGGCGCTGCTGGGAACAATCAGCGGTAGTCTGTACCAGGCATTGCTTAATGAAACGGAGCGTGATGCCGCTATCGTGACCTTTCTCGTCACCGCAAGCGGGTTGACGCTGCTGGGCATTGGCTCTGCGTTTTGGGGACTGGTAGTCGGAGGCGTCTGCTACGGGGTGCTATCGTTTGCTCGCCGCGCGTAACTGCGACGGCGTCTTACCGGTCACCTGCTTAAAGCGATTGCTGAAATGGCTCGCCGAACTGAATCCGCAGGCCATCGCGATCTCTGACAGCGAACGGGTTGAATGACAGACCCATTGCTGTGCCAGCGCCATACGCCGCTGCATCACGTACTGGTGCGGCGCCATGTTCATCGACTGGCGAAACATTCTGGCGAAATGAAATTCGCTCAATGCCGCCTCGCGCGCCAGATCGCTTAGCGTCAGCGGCTCAGCAAGATGCGCTTCAATGTACGCCAGCACATTGCGCAGCGTGGCGGGCGCCAACCCGCCAGTAACCGTCGGGAGACGCCACTGCACGTTACTGTAATGCTGCACCAGATGCGTCAACAGCAGTGACGAGGCGGCGCTGAGCGTCATATGATTCGCCGGTTGCTGCCAGTCATTTCCCAGCAGGAACTGGCGATAAACCGCCGTTATTCCCGGATCGTTGCCAAAGGTGCGCTCATCCAGGGTAAAGCTGTACGGGCTTTTATCCCAGACCTTTTCCCCAACATCCCGCAGATGGGCATCTGTACAGTAGAGATGGACAAACGACAGGTCGTCGCGAATGTCCCAGACGGACTCACTCTCTTTTGGCATCAGACAGAAGCGATCCGGCCCCCCGCCATTCTTCCAGCCGCCCGGCGTTTTGTGGTAGCTCTCGTAGCCGTCAGCGACATACAGGCTGAGAGTATGGTGATCGCAATATTGCGTAATGTTGTCACGTTTATTTGACCATGCCGCCAGCTGGACACCCGAATGCAACGCAACCGAGTCATGCAGCACGGCATTATGTTTGCGTAAATTTTCAAAGGCATCATAAGACTGAGACATACCATCACATCACAAAGCAGTAATAAGTAGAATCTCAGTCTATAACAGCCACGATCCGTTTCCAGCCCTCACCGCTCAGACAGCGGCAAAAAAGCGCAAGATTTTGCAAGTCATCCGCAAACCGGTGCAAGCGCGCGCATTTTTTACATGTCACATTCCTTCTTCGGATAATAAAGATAACGAAGAGAGTGTTATGAACGCATTATTATACTGTCTGGTGGTTGTCATTTGGGGAACCACCTGGATTGCGATTTATCTGCAACAAGGCCCGGTATCGGCGCCCGTGTCCATTTTCTGGCGGTTTGCCGTCGCCAGCGCGTTAATGATGCTCATCCTGCTGGCGAGCGGGAAATTACGTAAATTATCCGGGCGCGACCACCTGTTTTGCCTGTTACAGGGCGGATGCGTCTTCTGCTTTAATTTCTGGTGTTTTTATAGCGCCGCCGCCTGGATCAACACGGGGCTGGAGTCCGTCATTTTCTCAATGGCCGTACTGTTCAATGCGGTTAACAGCTTTGTGTTCTTCGGACATAAACCGCCGCTACGCTTTTATTACGCTGCCGGTCTGGGATTAACGGGCATTATCACGTTGTTCTGGCAGGATCTGGCCAACAGCGGCTGGAACCACTCGCTGTTACTGGGGATTGGTCTGAGCGCGCTGGGAACGTTTGGCTTCTCTTTGGGAAATATGATCAGCATGCGCCATCAGAGAAAAGGTCTGGAAGTCATGACCACCAACAGTTGGGCGATGCTGTACGGCACGCTGCTGATCGCCGCCATTGCCTGTATACGCGGCGATAACTTCACGCCGCAATGGACGTTGAGCTACCTCGGCGCCCTGCTGTATCTGGCAATATTCGGTTCCGTTATCGCGTTTGGCGCGTATTTTACTCTGGTGGGACGCATCGGCCCCGGCAACGCGGCCTACAGTACGCTGCTGTTTCCTCTGGTGGCGCTGACAATATCCACACTCTACGAAGGTTACGTCTGGCAAATGAATGCCGTTGTTGGATTAGTGCTGATTCTGGTTGGCAATCTGGTGATGTTCACGCGTCCAGAGGCGTTAATGAGTAAGTTAATTTACCGTCGCCGGGCGGCATAAAAAAACGCGCCATCCGAAGATGGCGCGTGAACTTATTTTTTACCGACATCAAACATGGTGGCATCAGTCGCCATGTCATCAATCACTTCTTTCAACGTTTCAAACGCCATCGGCGTATTTTCGTTGCTCAGGTCTTTACCCTCGCCCTGACGAACCACTTTCACCACCGGTTTATTGGTGGCGGCATCAATCAGCTCGCCTTCAAAGTAAAGATGCGTATCCATTGTGCGATGGCCTGTCGCCATCTGCGTACCCGCAACCACCAGGGCGACCGGCACCACTTCATAGAATTGCAGCCCCTCTTTGCTGGTATCAACGCCGGTTATCGCGCCGCGGAAAATCAGGCTACGCGGCCCAGGGGTCGTCACCAGAGGTTTACGTTTCTCAATGGCCGTTTTCAGTTGGGTATCGGTATAGCTTCGTAATTTATCCAGAACCTGCTGCCCGACCTGCGTCGTGGGTTTTGGCACCGGATAGTAGGTTATCGGGTTCCAGACGATGCTGTCATATTTAGACTCATCAAAGCTGGAGTCAACCCAACGGAGCACCGGTTTTCCCGTTGCGGAGGTTGTTTCTTTCAGCCCTGAATAATCTTTTAAGAACCCAGAATATTTATCCGGCTGAGTGATTTTTGACGCACAGCCAGATAAAGCCAATAAGCCAGAAAGCACTGCAACTTTAAATAAAGTATGAGTACGCATGGAAACTATCCCTTTTGTTTTTGCAGATATGCAATTGGAATAGTAGCAAAAGGAAACTAATCTGGATGGACTATAAATGGTATCGCCAGCACAAATTCAACACGGCGAGTTGCAGGCCGTATCAGGCCTGCAACGCTATCATAAAATTGCGTTATGCGCTTTTACGCGCCAGCAGCGTCGCAAAACGCAGTTTGATGCGGTTGCCGTTGGCGTCCGTGCGGTGAAGTTCACCCACATCCTCGTTGTATTTCAGCAATTCCCAGCCTTCGTAGTAACGGCGCAACTCCCCTTCTTTAAACGCAAACGGGAAACCCACGGTGCAGGGAAAATCTTCCGTATCCATTGCCGCCACAATCAGGTTATGCCCGCCCGGTTTGGTGCAGCGCTGCATATTGGCAATCAGCCCCGGAATGGTTTTCGCTTCCAGGAACATCATCACGACCGTTGAGAGAATAAAATCGTAGTCGCCTTCGAAGCTTAACGCGTTAAGGTCAACCACCTTTGCTTGCAGGTTTTCCAGCCCTTCCGCCGCTTTGATGCGCTCAACGTTGGCGATGCTCATCGGATTCTTATCCCAGGCGGTAACGTCATAGCCGTTCGCCGCCAGATAGAGGCTATTACGGCCATTTCCGCAGCCCAGATCCAACGTTTTACCCGGCGCGACCACCTTTGCCGCCTCAACGACGTCGGAGTGCGTGCGGGTTAAATCGTATTTTTCAGTAAAGTAATTTTCGTCACGAAGGGTCATTAGTTATCCTCAGATTTCAGTAATGCGGCGCGTTCTGTGCGCACGAGAAGTTTCCCCTGCATCAGCAGCGCAAACGTGCGTACGAGCAATAACGCTATGATAAAATTGGTAAAAATAAACAACGGAATCGCCAGCGTATGAAAAAATCCCGACGCGCTGGCGTGCCCTAAATGCAGCCCTGTCGTCGCCAGTGCTGAAACGCCGAACGAGAAGCTCCAGAAAGAGGCATTAAACGGCTGTGACAGATACCACGGCATCAGGCGCAGCATGAAAAGCAGTTGCAGCAAGCCATAGCCAAACAGCATTTTTGCCAGCGTATCGCCTTCTCCGCCGTTGACGCTCAGCCAGGCGCTACAGGCTACTAACGCCGGAGCCAACTGAATGCCCAGCGATGTGCGCAGTACCGCCGGTAATTCACCGGAACTGCGCAAACGTTGCAAAATAACGGGTTCCAGACTCAGCCACGAGAATACGCCAGCTCCTAAAAAGACCAGCCCGGCGTCGTTGTAACCCAACGCGCCGCAGGCCATCGCGCTAATAAAGTTATTCGCTACCGTCGGCAGATACAGCCCCGGCGTTGTCGCCTCTTCAGGATGCGAACCGCGCCAGAGCCCCGCCGTTTGCCATGCGGCATAAGCCAGTTGCACCACGACGCCAATGCTGAACAATCCCACGGCTAACCCACGACACCAGGGGACAAAACCAATCGCCACCAGCATCGTGGTCGCAGGAAAAAGGCTGACAAAACTGCTCTTTACCGGATGCCGTACCTCCGCCAGTACGCTCTGTGGAAAACGCAGCAGACGGTTAAGAAAGGCAAGCGTCAGCAAGCTCCAGATGATCATTGCCAGGATCACCAGGCCATCGCCAATCCAGTGACTGACGGGCCAGATATGGCTGGCATAGCGCCACGCGAAGCCCATGCCAATGGTGCCCAGTACCATCCCAAAATAGCCAGCCGGAAGATTGAGCACCCGGTCGCTCTGCTTGTTCTTACTCATTTTGTTTAATTTATAAAGTATATTTTAAATGCATTTTATGGAATTTCGCCCTGTTTAGCCAGTGCTGAAAAATTTGCTACGGTTATCTTAAGCGAGCAAAGGGAAATTCCCCATGAGCAAATATCACCTGAGTGAAGAATCGCGTGCCTTTAGTTATCAGGATAACGGCCACAAGAAAAGCGTCCTGCTGCGCCAGATCATTGCCCTTACCGACTTTAACGACGTCAAAGCCGGAACCACTGGCGGCTGGGTAGACGATGAAAGCGTGCTGGCGCAAGAAGGACACTGCTGGATTTACGACGAGAATGCCCTCGCATTCGCCGGGGCGATGATTTCAGGCAACGCCCGCATCACCCAGGCCTGCATCATCAGAGATCGCGCGCAAATCGGTGATAACGTCTGGATTGATCTGGCCGAGATCAGTCACGGCGCCCGGATAAGCAACAACGTCACCGTGCAGAATTCGCTCGTTCGCGGTGAATGTCATCTGTCTGGCGACGCTCGTATTCTGCACCATTCGGAGATTATCGCCGCAAAAGGCCTAACTCAGGAAAGCGACCTGACGCTGCAAATCTACGATCGCGCCACCGTCAGCAGCTCGCGCATTGTGCATCAGGCGCAAATCTACGGCGATGCGATAGTCACCCAGGCGTTTATTGAACACCGCGCGGAAGTGTTTGATTTCGCGATCGTCGAAGGAAATGAAGAGAATAACGTCTGGCTTTGCGACTGTGCCAAAGTGTACGGTCACGCCCGCGTTATTGCGGGAACGGAGGAAGATGCCATCCCTACGCTGCGTTACAGTGCTCAGGTGGCGGAGCACGCGACGGTTGAAGGTAACTGCGTATTGAAACATCACGTTCTGGTCGGTGGTCATGCCGAACTACGCGGCGGCCCTGTCCTGCTTGACGATCATATCCTGATCGAAGGCCATGCCCGCATTCTGGGGGACGTGCTGATTGAGCATCATGTGGAAATCACCGATCGGGCGACGATCGAAACCTTTGATGGCGACAGCATCCATCTGCGTGGCCCAAAAGTGATTAACGGTGAACAGCATATTACACGAACACCGTTGGCAGGGTTACTCTGAGGCGTTCTCGATAATGCGGGCGTACAGGTTAACGTCGTGATACTCCCCGTTGAGAAACTCCGCTTGTTTCAGGCATCCTTCCAGTTCAAAACCATTGCGGCGCGCCACCTGGTTGCTCGCCTGGTTCGCAACCCGACATTTAATCACAAAGCGTCGAAGCTCGCCGCGCCCGGCATAATGGCCGATAAACGCCTGAAGCGCGCGCGACATAATACCCTGCCGCTGGTGAGATTCATCCAGCCAGTAACCGATATAGGCGGTTTTATTCAACGGCTCTATCAGATTAAACGAGATGACGCCCACCACCTCCTCTTCCTGAAAGATAAGGAACATTTTGGCGTAGCCGCGCTGGTGCAACATCATATTACCCTGCACATTTTTGCGCGTATCGTCTTCGCTGGCGACAAACTGCGGCCAGTTTAGCGATGCCTGTAGCCAGTCTTTGTTTTTAAGCACCAGTTGATGTAACGGCGTAACATGGCACTCTTCCACCGCTCGCAGTTCCAGTGTTTCGCTGATCGTGATGACTTCAGCCATTTCTCCATCCTTTACGGTGACAACAGCAGGATTTATTAGCTTATCACAGACTTGCCCGTATACCTGAAAACAGGAAGGGCTTCCTTGTCTGTCAGGAAGCCCTTTTAAGCAGGACAAAGACTGCGCAGTGCCTACAACGAATCAGCTCTCATTCAAACTTTCTTTCTGCAATATTCTGAGCAGATCCTCCTTCAGATGGAGTTTCTCTTTTTTCAGACGAACAATATCCAAACTGTATCCCCTGCCGTCAGAACCTTCCAGCCGGGCAATCTCATGATCAAGGGTGTTGTGTTTTTCGAACAAGGAAAGAAAGCGAGGATTCTCGGTTTTCAGTCGTGAAATCAGATCTCTGTATTCTGGAAACATACGCACTCCCTGTTAGTGGCTGTAAAACGTGTACTGAAGTACACACCGTCAGCTTACGCATTTGACATAAGGAATAATGCGAACGGGATCGAGTTTAAATAATGAGCAGAAAATGCGCCGGGAATCGTCGGGAGAAAAGAGCCGCCAGCAGTGTAGCGGCTCGGGGCAGCAGAGCGGATTAACGCATCACGCGGTCATCAACGTAGCGACGCTTATCCGGCGCCGGCGGGAAATACTGATACAGCCAGGTTTCGCTAATGGCGTCCCCCTGGCAGCGCAGGAACATACGCATATCCACCGGGTCGGTCGAATCTGACGTCGGATACCAGTCAAACTGGATGCGATAACCATCGAACGGTTCGACGTAGAGGATCTCAATCTGTTTCGCTTCGCCGTTAGACAGCGTAATGACAGGCTCGATCCCCTTCGGCGCAGCGGCTTTCAGGTCGCCGCCGACAAAATCAATGGCAAAGCGGCGCGCCCATTTTTCCGGGTAGTGTTCACCCGGCGCCCACCCTTCGGGGAAACCGCCCATACCGGTACGGGTCGCCATCACGCGCGCCAACGGCGAGCGAACCGGCGGTTGCGCGCTCCAGTAAAGACGGTATTTGAATGCCAGATCATCGCCCGCTTTGATCGCTTTTTCCGGCTGCCAGAAGCACACCACGTTATCGAGCGTTTCACCGGTCGTCGGGATTTCCATCAGGCCGATAGACCCTTTCCCCCATTTGTTACGCGGCTCCACCCACAGGCTTGGGCGTTTGTTATACCAGCCCATGATGTCCTGATAGTGGGAAAAGTCACGGTCAAGTTGCAGCAGGCCGAACCCTTTCGGGTTATTGTCGAGATAGGCGTTGAACTGCAATTTCTGCGGGTTATTCAGCGGACGGCAGATCCATTCGCCATTGCCCAGCCACATGGCCAGGCGGTCAGAGTCATGAATTTGCGGATGAATGGTGTCGCACATCCGGCGTTCATTGTTGCCGCAGCTGAACATGCTGGTCATTGGCGCGATACCCAGCTGCTTGATGTCTTTACGCGCATAGATGTGGTTTTCCACATCCATGATCACCTGACTCTCTTCGCAGTGGATCACAAATTTATAGGCGCCAGTGACGCTTGGGCTATCCAGCAGCGCGTACACGGTAAAGGTGGTGTCGCCCGGTTTCGCCGTCTCAAACCAGAATGCGGTGAAGTCCGGGAACTCTTCTTTGCTGTCGGTATAGGTGTCTATCGCCAGGCCTCGCGCGGACAGCCCGTACTGATAAGTGTCATCCACCGCGCGGAAGTAGCTTGCCCCCAGGAAGGAGACGATGTCGCGACGCGCCAGTTCAGGCGCTTTAAAGGCGCGAAAGCCCGCGAAGCCAAGGTCGGTTTGCCCTTCCAGTTGACGGGTATCGACACCGGCATCGTTGTATTTGAACAGTTCCGGGCGGAAATGAATTTCGCGCGCCTGATGTGTGCTGGCATCAAGCGAGAACATACGCACGCGACGACGAAAGCCCATTCCTACGTGGAAAAATTGCACATCCAGCTTGCGGCCTTCGATGTTGTTCCACAGAGAGTGCGCCGCATCGTACTGAATGCTGTTGTAGGCCTGCGGCGTCAGATTCGCCAGCGTATTGGGTAACGCCCGGGGTTCGCCGCCCCACGGCTTTTGCGCTAAATCGTTCGCCATTGATTGCAGAACGGAAAAGTCAAAACGGACGGTTTGACCATCTGCAATATCAGACTCTGCCGCGAAAGCGGCGCGGGAAAAGAGTGAAGCAATACCGCTCGTACCGCACACGGCGGCCATTGCCATTGAACCTTTAATAAATCGTCTACGATCCATACCTGAAAGTGAGTCCTTCTGGTCGTGTGAATGGTCCCGCGCTGGTCTCTATCAGCGGCAAGAAGTGCAACGTTTCTGACCGCTCACTCTAGACAAAATTCATTAATAATCCAATTGTTGGCTGTCGATAATCTGTACAAAAGCCAAAATATTTTATGTCGATAAGAACAGACTGAATACCGTGTAAATACAGATGGGCGCGCTTTCAGGTTATGAAAAGCGCAACCTGCCGAACATCTCGCCATTATTCCAGACTGACGTGATGTTTCATCACCCGTTTGAACAGCGCCATCCGCGCACCCATAAAGCGGTTCTCTACTTTAAAACCGGCAAATTTATTCAGTCCGATGCGTAACAAGCGATCCCGCCCCTGAACGCTGGCGGGCCAGCGCACCGGACCATGCAGAACATCGCAGGTCCGGCTGGCGTGACGGGCGAAATTAACCCAGTAATCGGCGATATGCCGGGCAAACGCCAGATCGTTGTCATTCACGTAATTGCGCGCGGGTTCCGCCAGCGTCAGCGTATCAAAGACATACGGCACTTCATTTCCGTGCCAGGCGCCGTTGGCGTAGGTTGTGTGTTCAGTTTCCGCGACATAGTCAAACCAGTATCGCCAGCACGGTTCACCTACCCGCTGCTGCGCCTGCATCACCACATAGCCCAACGTGGTGAACGCCATATCGCGGCAGACCTGACGCCCCAGTTCCTCATCACCCTTCACGCCGGGATAGAGCAGCCTGATCAGCCCTAACCCCAGTCGGCGTTCGCGCCGCAATTTCGCGATCTGCCCGGCGAGATCAACGCCAAACACCGCCATCACGCTCGCTTCGTCGCTGTTGGAGCCAATCAGAACCGGCATTGGGTGCTGCTTTCCGGCAAAGAAGGTCTCCATCATCGGCTGTGGCAATACCGCATCGCCGGAAATCGGCGTCGGCGCGATCTTCAACGGTGCGCCCAGCGGCCAGAATGCCTCCGCCGGTAGCGCCCGCAACTGTTCAGCAGTAGCGTTCGGCAAATTAAAATGCGCCGCCAGTTCGATACCCTTTTGCAGCGCGACCTCGCGCGGCGTATCCGGTAACGTATAACCACTCTGAATAATGGCTTTATGGAACAGGCCCTTTGCCCGTGGGGACGCCATCAACGACAGGACGCTACGCGCGCCAGCGGACTCGCCGAACAGCGTCACATTCTGCGCATCGCCGCCGAAAGCGGCAATATTGTCCTGCACCCAGCGTAGCGCCGCGATCTGATCGAGCAAGGCGAAGTTATGCACGCATTCGCCGTCCTCGCCATCAAGGGCCGGATGAGCAAAAAATCCCAGGTGACCAAGACGATAATTGAGCGTGACTACCACGACATCGCGCTTCGCCAGCGCACAACCGTCGTAAGGCGGTAATCCTCCCGCGCCGATGGTGTAGCCGCCGCCATGCAGCCAGACCATCACCGGCAACGGCTGCGGGCGCATCGCGGGCGCCCAGATGTTCAGATACAGGCAATCCTCGGAAAAACGCCCCGGATCGCCCCCGCCAAGCTCGCGACAATATTCAATATCCTGCCAGCTGGCGCATGAAAATGTATTCGCAGGGCGTTCGCCCTGCCAGGGGGCGGCAGGCTGTGGCGCCCGCCAGCGGAGCTGACCCGTAGGCGGTGCGGCATACGGTATACCGCGCCAGATGTGGATATCGTTTTGCACGACACCCATGACATTTCCCTGTTGCGTTTCGACAAACGGGATGGAGGGATTCAACATGACGCATTCCTTTTCCTTCACATCCCGACAGCATACCGCGATCAGAGCAGTCCGCAACGCCGTTTACTGCGTTCTTCCGCCGCCTGATAAAGCGCAAACTCATCATATACCGGGCACCCTAACGCCTGCTCAAAGGCGTCGCGGCTGGCATTGCCGTGGCTGCGCGCCTGGGTTTCGTTACCCAGGTTAGACTGGAATATTCCGGCCGCGCTTACTGGCAGAAAATCTTCATAGGTAATGGGTTGTGCCACCACCCAACCGCGTTCAATCAGCGGCTGTGGGTCGTCGCCCGGATGAATAGACTGGCGGTGCGATTCACCAGCAGGCGTTAACCGGTAGCGAAACCAGGCGAGCCCCTGCTGGCGCAGTAAAAATTCGCTGTCCGGGAAAGCGTTAAAGACCGCCTGCAAATGCAGCTGATGCGTAAGATTATCTTTGCCCGTCCCCGCCTTATGCAGTAACGCATCGTACAACCGCCGCCCTTCAGGCGTCAGCGCCACGCCGCGCTGTTCAATCTCACCAAAACGCGCCGTATGGCTGCCCTCCGTTTCACCGGCAAACAGCACCGACTCTTCCAGCGCCTTGAAACTGGTCTGGCGTAACAGAATCGGCACCTCACGGCGCGGCGGCCCTTCAATCAGGATCTTGGGTTCGATACCGCATTCCGGCATCATCAACTGCACTTTGTCGATATCCAGCGTGCGCGGCGTCAGGTGGTTAATGTGGCACCCCGGAAAACACACTACGTCAGCAATCAGACGGTGTTCATTATGTAATGCCTGATACGTTTCCCTGTCCACCGTGGCGTGCCGGTGCCAGCGGAAAGTCTCCAGCGCCTCCTGCACAAACTCCCGCGCCTGCGCCCCGGTAAAATTGCCCTGCGCATCAAAGACGTCCAGAAGTTCGCGACAGCGCGGCGTAAAGATATCGCGCCTCGCCAGAATGTCCGCCGCGCGTTGGCGCAGCGTCGCGTTCTCAATTAACTCCAGCCGTAATAGCGAGGTGAAGACGCGAAACGGGTTGCGGGAAAGCGACGCATCGTCAATGGGGCGAAAGGCGGTGGAATGAACGGGAACGCCCGCCTGAGAAAGGTCGTAATAACTGACGGGATACATCCCCATAATCGCAAACATTCGGCGCAAGGTGGAAAGCTCCTGCGCCGTACCCACCCGAATCGCGCCATGCCGCTCAACGTTCAGCCGCGCCAGCTCATCCGCGTTGGCCAGCTTTTCATGCAGCGTGGGATTATTTTCCAGTACCGTCAGATTCACATCAGCGACAAGTTCCAGCAATGTACCGTACTGTGGAACTTCCTGCTGGTACATTGCTGACATTGCCTGCGAAAAGTGTTCCCGAATCTCATCAGCCGCGATGGTGTTCGCCATAATGTCATGCCTCCAGTGAATATTACCTGGAGTGTAGAAAACGCCGTTCACTCTGGTGGGAAGAATTTACAAAGTGTGATCTCACCTGTGCGGATTCATGTGATGTTCCAGCCAGGGGAGCATCTGTTTCTTACGGCTCAGCATCCCTTCCACCTCGCAGGGGTGCGGGACATCCGGCTGGGCATCTCCGGCAAACCAGAGGCGGGAATAACCGAGATTGATATCCGTGAGCATCAGAACAACCAGCGCCGCATCTGCCCCGGCGGCATAGCGCGCCATTTCCTCACGCAGGTCGTCCATCATCGCATCAACCTGTTCCAGCGCATACAGCTCAAGCTGCGCCACGCAAACCCGCTGCCCGTGGACAGTAAAGGTTTTCATGTCCTTCTGAAGAAGCTGGCTGGCGCTCATCCCTTCCACGCTGGTTTTCGCGTACAGAAGATCGCGGCTAAAGCGTTCAAGAGACAAACCGGCGAGCTGGCTGAGCGATTCCACCGCAAGGCGGTCATCCGGGGTCGTTGTCGGCGAACGAAGCGTGACAGTGTCACTCAGAACGGCGCCCAATAATAACGTCGCTTCTGCGGGGGAAAGCTGTTTTCGAATGGCATCCGTCATCAGTTGCCACAGTAATGTCGCACTACTGCCAACAGGTTTTACCCACACTTCCGGCGGCAGTCGGGTGATCAACCCGCCTAAGCGGTGATGGTCAATAATGCCAACAACGTTACTCTGCGCTAAAGAATCCGGCCCCTGGGCTGGTTCGGTAAAATCAACCAGCCAGACGTCCCGATCGGTGAGCGGAACGCTTAATCGTTCAGGAATGGGCAACCCCGCCTGCGCAAAAATAAACTGCGTCTCACGGTTGGCTTCCCCCGTGCGGAACGCCATTGCCTCCTGCCCGCGCAACGTCAGCCAGCGCGCCGTCATCATGGCCGTACAGATAGCATCGCTATCAGGATTGAGGTGACCAATTACATATATCATTGTTGTTTCCTGTTGGAAAAAGCATGAGGAACCGGAAGAGTATTGACCAGCCCGACACGCTCCTGGTGATAAAGAGTCATATCAGGCGTCATCAGCCTACTGAAACGAGGCGGTTGGAATAAGGTGGAACGCCATCACCCTGCACTGGATTGTGAACCCGCTTGATGTCTCTTTCAAGTATGAACTCACGTTATGACCTGTCGCTTTCTGCGCCACGCATTGTCATTATTCTCACATCACTGTGAATCGTACAAAACATAAGCAAAACAAACTTCTTGTAAAAGAAATGAGTTAGATGTTAATAATATTTTGCTATCAAGTTATCAAAAACCAATAACTTTACTTGTCACCGGCACCGCTCTGTTTTTAACATCGCTTATGGAAAAAAATAGCTTGTTTAGTCAGCGCATCCGTTTGCGCCATCTTCATACTTTTGTAGCTGTCGCCCAACAAGGAACACTGGGGCGCGCGGCTGAAACCCTTAACCTGAGTCAACCTGCACTCTCTAAAACGCTTAACGAGCTGGAGCAACTGACCGGAACCCGCCTTTTTGAGCGCGGTCGCCTCGGCGCGCAGCTAACGCTGCCCGGCGAACAGTTCCTCACCCATGCGGTAAAAGTGCTTGATGCGCTTAATACCGCGGGCCAGGCGTTGAATCGCAAAGAAAGCCTCAATAATGATGTGGTGCGCATTGGCGCATTGCCCACCGCCGCATTGGGTATCCTTCCGGCCGTTATTGGTCAGTTCCATAAGCAGCAAAAAGAGACGACGTTACAGGTCGCCACCATGAATAACCCGATGCTGCTCGCTGGCTTAAAAACGGGGGAAATCGATCTCGGTATTGGCCGGATGTCCGACCCGGAATTGATGAGCGGTCTGAATTACGAGCTGCTGTTTCTGGAGTCGCTGAAGCTGGTTGTGCGCCCTAATCACCCGCTATTACAGGAAACCGTCACCTTAAGCCGTGTGATGGAATGGCCGGTGGTCGTGTCGCCCAAAGGCACCGCTCCCCGGCAGAATGCGGAAGGTTTGCTACAAAGTCAGGGCTGCAAAATGCCCGTTGGCTGCATCGAAACGCTGTCGGCCTCGCTGTCTCGCCAGCTTACCGTTGATTATGACTACGTCTGGTTTGTCCCTTCAGGCGCGGTGAAAGAAGATCTGCGCCAGGCTACGCTGGTATCACTGCCGATTCCCACCCTGGGCGCTGGCGAACCGATTGGCATCCTCACCCGCGTGGACACGCCGCTTTCTCCCGGCGCGCAGGCGCTGATCGCCGCTATCCGTAAATCCATGCCGCACTGAATGCGCCCTCAAATAAATGCCGGATAAGACGCGTTAGCGTCGTTACCCGGCAATATTAAGGCTTAAAACGTTTCCCAGTTATCACCACTGGTTGTTACCGGCTGCGGTGATGAACTGGCGACGACGTTCACAGACGGCGCGCGTTTAATCGCACTTCCCCCCTGCAAACGAAACGCCCCGACCGCTTCGGTTAAGCGAGCAGCCTGTTCTTCCAGAGATGCGGCGGCGGCAGAGGCCTCTTCGACCAGCGAGGCGTTTTGCTGCGTGACCTTATCCATCTCGGAAATCGCCTGGCTCACCTGCACAATCCCACGACTTTGCTCATCAGAGGCTGCGGCGATCTCCAGCATAATGTCCGTTACGCGTCGCACGGCATCGACAATATCATTCATGGTGTTGCCTGCTGCGACGACTTCCCCGGAGCCCTGGTCAATCAGTCTGACCGATTCGCTGATCAGCCCTTCAATTTCTTTCGCCGCCTGCGCACTGCGGCTTGCCAGCGTGCGCACTTCACTGGCGACCACGGCGAAACCGCGCCCTTGTTCACCCGCTCGCGCCGCTTCGACCGCCGCGTTAAGCGCCAGGATATTGGTCTGGAAAGCGATGCTGTTGATGACGGCGGTGATCTCGGAAATTTTCTTCGAGCTATTGGAGATGTTGCCCATTGTTTTCACGACGCCAGACACCATCTGACCGCCGTGACTGGCTTTGCCGGAGGCGTCTTCCGCCAGTTTGCTGGCATGGTGCGCGTTGTCCGCATTTTGTTTTACCGTAGCCGTGAGCTCTTCCATGCTGGCTGCGGTCTGTTCAATTGCTGCGGCCTGCTCTTCCGTACGCGATGACAAATCGGTATTGCCGGCGGAAATCTCACTGGTGCCGCGATAAATCTCTTCCGCCCCCTGACGTACCGTTCCCACCGTTTGCCCCAGAGAGGACTGCATCTTCTGGAGATGGCGGCTTAAGCGACCGATTTCGCTGCGTCCGGTTGGATCATCCGGCATGGTGAGATCGCCTGCGGCAATCTGTTCAATACGCTGCGCAGCACGTTGCAGAGGGTTGATTACCGTCCGGCGGAGCGCGATAAACGTCAGTAGCGTAAGCACCAGCGCCAGCGCGAACGCTCCAATCATGAACATCAATCCCAGTTGGCTGCGCTGATGCGCCTGGTCGCTAAGCTGATTCGCGCGCGCCGTGCGTAGCTCAATCGCCTTGAGCAATACGGTGTTATACGCGGTATCAAGCGGTCTGGCCTGTTCGTTTTCATGGTTGATAATCGCCTCGAACATGCCGTTTCTGGCGTATTTCAACATAGGTTGCAGGCCATCAATATAGGCTTTGAAGCGGGTATTCAGCTCCGCATCCAGCGCCTCGTCCGCCGGTGTTTTTACCGCCCGCGCCATAAAGACGTTAAAGCCTTCCTGCGACTGCTTAATCCGCTTCTCCGCCTCAGCGATATTGGCTTTCATGTCATCCATTTCAGCAATGCGGCTCGCCGCGCCTGCATGGATCATATTGATACGCGCGGTACGCAGATGGTTAGAACTGTTGGATAAGCCCATCCGCACCTGAATTTCGTCCGTCACATCCCGCTGGTCACGATCTGCCTGTAGCAGGAAGTACCCCGCCAGCCCGGAACTGAGTGCGAACAGAAGAAGGATGCCACCGAGAATGGAGGAAAACAGCGGAACCAGCCGAATATGATGCAGAAAACCCAGCTTATGCGGTGCTTGCATCGTTGATGTGTTGTCCATGACCGTCGACTCTCTTGTAGGTTATTGCGTATAAAACACGCCCGTTAGATAGTCATCGGCATTCCAGGAAGTTTGCTTACGGTGAAAATCGGAATGTTTGTCACATTTTCACAACATTTATTCCTGAAAATTCAGGAAAGTGCCAGCGGCAGACCCGCTGGCATGTGAATCAGTTATCACCGAAATGGATAACGGTGCGAATGGACTTGCCCTGATGCATTAAATCAAAGGCATCGTTGATTTGATCAAGCGGCAAGCGATGGGTAATGAACGGGTCCAGACGAATTTTCCCCGCCATCGCCTCTTCCACCATGCCTGGCAGTTGGCTACGCCCTTTCACACCGCCAAAAGCGGAACCGCGCCAGACGCGCCCGGTAACAAGCTGGAACGGACGGGTTTTAATTTCCTGGCCTGCGCCAGCCACGCCGATGATGATGCTCTCGCCCCAGCCTTTGTGGCAGCACTCCAGCGCTGCGCGCATCACATTGACGTTACCGATACATTCAAAACTGAAATCGACGCCGCCATCGGTCAGCTCAACAATCACATCCTGGATGGGTTTGTCATAGTCATTCGGATTAATGAAATCGGTCGCGCCCATTTCTTCCGCCAGTTTGAATTTCTCCGGGTTGGTGTCAACTGCCAGAATACGCCCGGCTTTCGCCTGCACCGCTCCCTGAATCACCGCCAGGCCGATACCGCCCAGGCCAAAGACCGCAACGCTATCCCCTTCTTTTACTTTTGCCGTGTTGTGTACCGCGCCAATCCCTGTGGTGACGCCGCACCCCAGCAGACAGACTTTATCCAGCGGCGCCTGCGGATTGACTTTCGCCAGGGAAATTTCAGCACAAACGGTATATTCACTGAATGTGCTGGTGCCCATATAGTGATAGACAGGTTCGCCGTTGTAAGAAAAACGGGTGGTGCCATCCGGCATCAGCCCTTTACCCTGCGTGGCGCGCACCGCCTGACACAGGTTGGTTTTGCCGGATTTACAGAACTTACACTCGCCGCATTCTGCGGTGTACAGCGGAATAACATGATCGCCAGGCTTCAGACTGGTGACGCCTTCGCCAACGTCAACCACCACGCCACCGCCTTCGTGACCCAGCACCGCCGGGAACACGCCTTCCGGGTCGTCGCCGGAGAGCGTAAACGCATCCGTATGGCAAACGCCGGTATGGGTAATTTTGACCAGCACTTCGCCTTTTTGCGGCGGCGCGACGTCAATTTCAACAATCTTTAACGGCTGGCCGGGGCCAAATGCAACTGCTGCACGTGATTTCATTTGTCTCTTCCCATTATTGTGAGGTGATCTGTTTATTTTAGATAAGCGCGCAGAAGGTGGCCGATTTCAGCCATGCGCACGGCGCGTTGATCCGGCGTGGTGTCGCCGCTGACCAGTTCATCTTTCAGGTGAATCTCAACCATCTCTCCCATCAGCCCGTTAGATGCGCCGCGAACGGCGGCAATCTGTTGCAGGATCGCCAGGCAAGGTTCTCCTGACTCCAGCGCCCGTTCCAGCGCGTCAACCTGCCCGCGGATACGGCGAACCCGAGTGAGAATACGTTTTTTATCTTCAGGTGAATGCGGCATACGCCCTCCATACTATAGGGGGGTATACTATCAGATTTGTTATGTGGCTGTAAAACCAACAGCAGCATCTCGCTATTTGTATGACAAATGCCTATACTGCCCGCTTCCGATGTAGACCCGTTTTCTTCACCTGCGTCACGGGTCTGGTTACACGCAGGTGTTTTCTAAAAGAAACCCCGCATTACGCGGGGTGGTGAGAAGAGTCAGGAACGTTTGCGCGGCATCATGCGCAACAGCGTATTGTCTTTCCAGACGTAGTGATGCATCAGCGCCGCGGCGGCATGCAAACCAATGACAAAATACCCCAGTTTCGCCAGCGTGATATGCCAGGTTTTCAGCATATCCACCACCTCAAAATTAGCGTCTGACGCATGCGGCATCACCAGGCCGAACGCAACCCAGGGATTGCCCCGGTTATACATCATCACCAGGCCAATAATCGGCAAGACAATAAACAGCAGATAGATCACCAGATGCCCAAGATGCGCCATTCCGGTCACCATCGGCTTTGGTTTTGGCACAATGGGCGGCGCCGGGTATTTCAGTCTGACCAGCAGGCGCGTCACCATCAACACCAGGATGGTCATCCCGCACGAGACATGAACCATATTGATCCACGGACGATAGCTACGGGGCGCAAATCCCCTCAACTCCATTGCACAGTAGGTCACAATAACCAGTAAAAAGACCAGCCAGTGGATGCCAATTTGCAGGCTTGTGTACTTATTGCTCATAACACGTCCTGAGTAAAAAAATAAAGCGTCAACATAGCGAGCTTTTGTTAAAAATTCATTAACTTTTGTTCACCCAATTTCAACCAGTTACGCTTAGCGGCAAAATCTGTTATTGCCCTGGACGCCTGACTGGACTATGCCTGGTAGGGAAAAAATGTGTCGTACCGTTGCATCCTGACAGGAGAAAACCATGAGTAAAATTGGCATTAACGGCTTTGGTCGTATCGGTCGTCTGGTGTTACGTCGTCTGCTGGAAGTGAAAAGCGACATTGATGTCGTCGCCATCAATGACCTGACCTCCCCTAAAATCCTCGCGTATCTGTTGAAATATGACTCAAACTACGGCGTATTCCCCTGGAGTGTGGATTTCACCGAAGACGCGCTGATTGTGGACGGCAAAAAAATTGCGGTTTACGCAGAAAAAGAGGCTAAAAATATTCCGTGGAAAACCACCGGCGCCGGGATCATTGTCGAGTGCACCGGCTTCTATACCTCAGCCGAGAAGTCCAAAGCGCACCTCGACGCTGGCGCTAAAAAAGTGCTGATTTCCGCCCCGGCTGGCGATATGAAAACCATTGTCTTCAACGTGAATGACGACACGCTGGATGCCAGCGACCAGATTGTTTCTGTCGCATCCTGCACCACTAACTGCCTGGCGCCGATGGCGAAAGCGCTGAATGACAACTTTGGCATTCAGGTTGGCACCATGACCACAATTCACGCCTACACCGGAACCCAGTCGCTGGTCGACGGGCCGCGCGGGAAGGATCTGCGCGCTTCGCGGGCGGCGGCGGAAAACATCATCCCCCACACCACCGGCGCGGCGAAAGCCATTGGTCTGGTGATTCCTGAACTGAGCGGAAAACTTAAAGGCCATGCTCAGCGCGTTCCGGTGAAAACCGGCTCTGTAACCGAGCTGGTCTCGATTCTGGAGAAAAAAGTCACTGCGGAAGAGATCAACGCGGCGCTGAAGAAAGCGACAACCCATAATCCGTCGTTCGGCTATACCGATGAAGAGATCGTCTCTTCCGATATCATCGGCTCACATTTCGGTTCGGTGTTCGATGCCACGCAAACTGAAATCAGCACAGTGGGCGATCTGCAACTGGTGAAAACCGTCGCCTGGTACGATAACGAGTACGGTTTTGTGACCCAACTTATTCGCACGCTGGATAAATTCGCCAAACTCTGACCCTCTGGCGGAGGCATTGTTCCTCCGCCGTTTTCACCATTTATATGGTTATTCAAGACGATGTGAATCCCTTCCGATTTTCAATGGATTAACTGTGTTATAGATAACGTTTATCACTGAGTGAGCACAGTCATGGACGTATTCAGCCGCGAAACCTTAGAAGAAATGATGGCGCAAGCCGTCTCCCGCTCAGCCACATTTACCCTCTGGCCTGATGGCGAAGCCCCCGGAGCGAAAAACAGCGATGCTGTTTTTACGTCAGAACCGCGGCATACCGGTACATCCATCTTCGATCGCGCCGTCACGGGCGTCCGATCTCCTGAAATCACCGTTTACGCGCCAGATAAACCCAACGGCGTGGGGCTTCTCGTGACGCCAGGCGGTTCCTACCGGCGCGTCGTGCTGGATAAAGAAGGCAGCGCGCTGGCGCCCTTTTTTAATGCGCGTGGTTATACCCTGTTCGTGATGACCTACCGGATGCCCGGAGATGGCCATGATGAGGGGGCAAACGCGCCGCTGGCGGATGTGCAGCGCGCGATGCGCTGTCTTCGCGCCAATGCGCAAGCGTGGAAGATCGACCCGGAACGCATCGGGGTGCTGGGTTTTTCTGCCGGTGCGCATGTCGCCGCCAGTCTGGGAACGCGCTTTGCTGAACCCGCCAGTCCCCCCATCGACAGCCTGGATGAAATCAACGCCCGCCCTGCTTTTATGGCGCTGGTCTATCCGGTCATCACCATGCATGACGACATTCATCATCCCGGCTCACGCCTTGAGCTGATGGGTGCGGAACCTGACGATGAACAGATTCGCCACTACTCGCTTGAGGAACGCGCGGATGCCGCTACGCCGCCCACATTTCTGCTGCATGCCATCGACGATCCGGCGGTAAAGGTGGAAAACAGCCTGGTATTTTTTAACGCGCTGCGCCGTTCTGGCGTAGCGGTGGAAATGCATCTGTTTGAGCGAGGAAAACACGGGTTTGGCATTCGTGATACGCAGGGATTACCGGTCGCGGTCTGGCCGGAACTGATGATGAACTGGATTGCGACCAAAGTGTGACCGCCATTAGCAGGCCGGGGAAAACCCCGGCCTGTTACATCAGGACTGCAAATAGACCACCTGCGTTTGCAGATACTCGTTCAGACCGTGTTTGCCATCCGCCCCGCCAATACCTGACTTGCGCCAGCCAGCATGGAATCCCTGCATCGCCTCAAAGTTTTCGCGATTGATGTAGGTCTCGCCGAATTTCAGCCCGCCGATCGCCTTCATCGCAACATTCAGGTTTTGCGTATATACAGACGATGTCAGACCGTAATCGCTGTCGTTCGCCATCTCCAGCGCCTCTTCCAGCGTATCAAACGCCACAACCGGCAGCACGGGGCCAAATGTCTCCTCATGCATGATGGTCATCTCCTGGCGAACGTCCAGCAGCAGCGTCGGTGGATAATAATAACCTTTGCCCTCCACGGCCTTGCCGCCCAACGCCACGCGAGCGCCTTCCTGTACGGCACGCGCCACTTTCTGTTCTACCCGCTCCAGCGCGGCAGCGTTAATCAGCGGCCCCATAGCGATGTCATCACGCTGTGCCGGATCGCCAAACTGAACCGCTTTCATCGCCTCGCCCAGACGATTCACAAAGCGATCGTAAATCCCTTTTTGCACATAAACGCGCTCAGCACAGTTACAGACCTGCCCGGTGTTGATCACTCTGGAATCCACAATCGCTTTCACGGCCAGCTCAAGATCCGCATCGTCCATCACGATTGCCGGGGCTTTCCCGCCCAGTTCCAGGCAAACTTTAGTGATGTTTTTCGCTGCCGCCGCCATAATTTTCTCGCCGGCGACCACGCTGCCGGTCATGCTCACCATCGCGACTTTCGGGTTCCCCGCCAGCTCCTGCCCAACTGTTTCACCGCGTCCCAGCACCAGGTTGAATACGCCTTTCGGTAAGCCGATGTCATGCACGATCTGCGCGAAAGCAATGGCATTGTTTGGCGTAAATTCGCTGGGTTTAATGACGATGGTATTCCCGGTCAACAACGCCGGAGCGAGCTTACGAGCAATCAAAAAGAACGGAAAGTTCCACGGCAGAATCCCGGTGGTGACGCCCAGCGCGCGTTTAAAGACCAGAATATTTTCTCCGGGGCGGTCGCTTTGCAGGATCTCGCCTTCATAACGGCGCGCCCACTCGGCCATATATTCGATGTAGTCAGCGGTGAACGCGACTTCCACCTGCGCCAGCTGCTGGATTTTTCCGCCTTCCGCGACAATCAGCGCACTGATCTCTTCTGCCCGCTCACGAATCCCTGCCGCGATCTTTCTCAGCCACCCCGCGCGTTCAATCGCAGGCAGTGCCTCCCATTCCGGCTGAGCGCGCGCAGCGGCGTCAATGGCCTGACGCGCCTCTTGCGCGCCGCCATCAGGAATACGGGAGAGCAGTTCTTCGGTGGCGGGATTCACCACATCAATCCATGCGTCTCCCTGCCAGCTAACAAATTGACCATTGATATACATCGGGTGTTGTACGGGTGCGGACATGCGCTGCTCCTGTAATTGAATTGTTCTTAACAAGTAAAATCATTGTTAAGTAATAACAATCACATGTTCTCAGGGCCGTCTGCGGTGCTGGTTTTGTGATGTGCTTCATAAAAGCAGCCAGGAAGGTTCTGTCAGAGGGGCGATATCGGGGAGAGAGTTTGCCCGTTTGAGCGTAAATTTCCGCAAACGGGCAAGAAAGTAACATTAACGCAACGAACGACTGTTCATGGTCTCAATCAGGTCAGCGTCATTTTGCAGCGTCTGCCACGCCGCCTCAACGTCAGCGGGAATATCAACGTGCACAATAAAGTCGCGGCCACGCGGCCCGTAGCCGGTTTCATCATCCCGTAAACGCGGAAGCTCTCCCGCAATCAGGGAGAGATAGCGATCCACGGACCACAACCCCTTCTGTTCTCCGGCAAAATCCACGCCGTCATCGTGCTGGCACAGCGTCGGGACAATACCCGGATAGCTCAACCAGCGGGGCGAATCGGGATCGTCGCAGGTGACGCGGCGGAACGTCGCCATCGTCCGGCGTTGCATTGTCGGGTCCTGTACGATAATAGCGGTGTTAATGGGCGCCGATACCTGACCAATCAGGGCGCAGCTAAACTGCGCGTTCTCACCGCAGTTTGTTGATTTGTCTTCTGGCCAAATTTTCTCCGTCGGGATCTGCCAGAACTGATGAGCGATATCCGCAAGAATTTTGGCTTCCGTACGCCCGGTGGTGCGTATGGTGTTGTAGCGCGGGTGCCCGGCGATGGCGGCATAGAGAAACGTGGTGGAATGGCCGATACCGCCGCTGATCAACAGCGGGATCTGCTGCGCTTTCGCTATGTTACAGGCGGCGTCTATCGCCGGGATGACGGCATTCCCCGCCAGCACAACGCAGTCAGCCTGATACGGCGCGTCACCAGAGAAGTCATTTTGGGCCAGCCAATGCCCCAGCGTATTCGCTGCTTCCAGCGTTGCACTGGATAATGCCGGAAACGGTCTCATTCTCATGGTTCTTCCTCCTGTGTTCCTTGCAGAGTACCGGAGTGGCTTCTGGTGAGTACCAGATCACTCCGAAAGACGATCCGCTGATTATCCTGTGGTGCGAGGGTGAGATAAAGCGTTGATGTCAAACAACGTTCAATGAGCGAAAATCCCGGCTTAACGGCAATGAATATTTGATTTACCGGGCGTTTTCATATTCACTTGAATTATGGTTTACGTCAGACGTAGAATCATTAGCCCGCTAACCATTAAAATAATACAAAGGTATACGACGTTATGCGCCTGCCCCAACGCGATCCTTATGCTCCTCGCGAGTGGCAGCCTCACGAAAAGCCCGCGCTGTTAGGCTCACCTTCGACTCCCATTCACAGCACGCCGAAACGCATCGCCTACGGCGTGGTCGGCCTGCTGGTGTGTCTGACCGGCGCACTCGGGAACGCGGTCGTGACCGCGAATTTGCAAAATTTACAGGGCACCTTTGCCGCCTGGTCGACGGAGATCGCCTGGCTGCCTGCCGTTTATGTCATGACCAATGTCTCAATTAACCTGCTGCTGGTGAAATTTCGCCAGCAGTTTGGTCTGCGGGCATTTACCGAAGGTTTTCTGGTGCTGTATGTGCTGGTCACCTTTTTTCACCTCTTCGTCAACGATCTGAGTTCCGCGCTAATGGTACGCGCGGCGCACGGTATGGTCGCCGCCGCGCTCAGTTCGCTGGGTATTTATTATCAGATACAGGCCTGGCCTGCGAAACACCGTCTGAAAGCGTTAACGATCGGTATTACCGGGTCGTCGCTGGCTATTCCCCTCGCCCGGTTGTTCTCTACCGAACTGCTGCAACTGGATGAGTGGCGCGGCCTGTACTTCTTTGAGCTGGGACTGGCGCTGGTTTCGCTGGGCTGCGTCATCGCCTTAAAACTGCCTCCCGGCGACAGACGTAAGGTTTTTGAAAAGAAAGACTTTATTACTTTTATTCTGCTCGCGCCCGGCATGGCGCTGGTCTGTGCCGTGCTGTCGCTGGGGCGACTGGACTGGTGGTTTGAAGCGCCCTGGATTGGCTGGTCTCTGGCGCTGGCGACGGTACTCATCATCAGCGCAATTGTGTTCGAGCATAACCGCAGCAATCCGCTGTTGAATACGCGCTGGCTCTCCAGCGGCAGTATTCTCCGCCTGGGGCTGATTATGTTGCTGATCCGCATTGTGCTGGCGGAGCAAAACACCGGCGTAATTGGCTGGCTACAATACGCTGGCTTACAGAATGAGCAAATGACGCATCTGGCCTGGTCAATTTTCGCTGGCATTGTGTGCGGCATCATCACCAGTTGCCTGACGATTAAACCGACGCGGCTGGCCTGGCCCGTGATTACGTCGCTGGCATTGATGATCGTCGCCTCGCTGCTCGACAGCCACTCCACAAACCTGACGCGTCCCGACCAGTTAATGGTCAGCCAATTCTTACTCGGCTTTGGCAGCGCGTTCTTCCTTGCCCCGGCAATGCTGGCGGGTATCGGCGGCGTCATCGCCGATCCGCGCAATCTGGTCAGTTTTTCCGTCTTATTTGGGATGAGTCAGAACATCGGCGGTCTGCTGGGCTCCGCCATTCTCGGCACGTTCCAGACCTGGCGTGAAAAATATCACTCCAGCCTGCTGGCCGATCAGCTCACCACGCTAAATCCGCTGGTGAATGAGCGTCTACAGATGTACAGCCAGATGTACAAAAGCCTGATTGGCGACAGCGCATTGCTGAACACCCAGGCGATCGCCCAGCTACAAACCGTTACGTCGCTTGAGGCAAATATCCTCGCCTATAACGATACTTATTTACTGACGGCCAGCATTGCCGCCGCTACGCTGATCTGGATTTTATGGCGCTTGCTGCGACTGCGTATTACCGCCCGGATGGCGCTGAAAAAAGCCACCGGAACCAAGTAACAGATGAAAATTATGTTTATCGCTTTACCTCAGGAGCCGCTATGAGTCAGCAGGATGCCGCCAAAGAGCAGGCAAATACCCGAAACAATCTCCGTGTGGTGTCAATTTTTGCCGCTGCCGCCATTGGCCTCGTCGGGGTTCTGGTGATCCTCTACGCCTGGCAATTACCGCCGTTTACCCGCCATACGCAATTTACGGATAACGCCTATGTGCGTGGACAAACCACCTTTATTAGCCCGCAGGTGAATGGATATATCACGCAGGTGAATGTGCAGGACTTTGTGCAGGTGAAAAAAGGCGAACTGCTGATGCAGATCGACGACCGTATTTATCGCCAGCGTGTCCATCAGGCCGAAGCGCAGCTGGCCATGAAAATCGCCGCGTTAAATAACAACCTGCAACAGCGTAAAAGCGCCGAAGCCGTGATTGCGCGCAATGAAGCGGTACTGAAGAACGCCAAAGCGCAAAGTCTGAAAACCCAGGCAGATTTGAAACGCGTGAAAGATCTCACCGCCGACGGTTCGCTGTCGATTCGTGAACGCGATGCGGCGCTGGCCAGCGCCGCGCAAGGCAGCGCGGATATCGACCAGGCGAAAGCCACGCTGGAGATGTCACGACAGGATTTACAAACAGTGATCGTTAACCGGGGAGCGCTGGAAGCCGACGTTGAGAATGCCCGCGCAGCGTTAGAGCTGGCGCAGATCGATCTGCAAAATACCCGCATTGTCGCGCCGCGCGACGGCCAGCTTGGGCAGATTGCCGTCCGCCTCGGCGCGTATGTCACCGCCGGAACGCACCTCACCACGCTGGTGCCGCCGCAGCACTGGGTTATCGCCAATATTAAAGAGACGCAACTGGCGGAGTTGCGCGTGGGTCAGCCGGTACGGTTTACTGTCGATGCGCTGAATGATCGGGCTTATGAAGGCCGGGTGGAGAGCATTTCTCCGGCAACCGGCGTGGAGTTCAGCGCCATTACGCCGGATAACGCGACCGGCAACTTTGTCAAAATCGCCCAGCGCATTCCGGTTCGGGTGGAGGTACTGGGTAAACCGGAGGAGATTGCGCGATTGCGTCCGGGCATGTCGGTGCAGGTACATATCGATACCCGGGAGGCGAAACAATGACGCGCCGTCCCGTTGCCGCTTTGCTGTTCGCCCTGCAGCTCAGTGGCTGTCAGTCGGTTAATGTGGCACCCGCAAAACCGTCTTTGCAAATCCCCGCCGCCTGGCGAACCGCCACCGGCCCCGCCAGCGCAACAGAACAGGTATGGTGGAGAAATTTTCACGACAGTCATCTGAATCGTTATGTCGATCAGGCACTGCAAAATAACAGTGACGTGCTGATTGCCCGCGAACGGGTAAATGAATACCAGGCCAGGGTCTATGCCGCCGAAGGCAGCCTGTTCCCTTCGCTGGATGCGGGCGTTAGTGGAGCGCGGGCGCGAACGCAGTCTGCGGCAACCGGACTTCCGATCTACAGCACGTTGTATAAGGGCAGCCTGACGGCAAGCTACGATGTCGATATCTGGGGCGTTAATCGCAGCACCGCCAGTGCGGCGCAGGCCTCGCTGGCGGCGCAAAAAGCGGCGGCGGCCGCCGCCGATCTGACCGTTGCCTCGTCCGTTGCGTCCGGTTATGTCACGCTGCTGGCGCTGGATGAGCAGTTCAACGTGACAAAATCGACGCTGAAATCGCGTGAAGAAGCCTGGAATCTGGCAAAACGGCAATATGAAACAGGCTACAGCTCGCGCCTGGAATTGATGCAGTCGGATTCTGAGCTTCGCTCGACGCGCGCGCAAATTCCCCTGCTTGAGCACCAGATCGCACAACAGGAAAACGCGCTGAGTCTTCTGCTGGGCAGCAACCCGACGCGGCTGGCCCGTAGCGACCGTTTTGATGCGCTGACGCCCTTAACGTTGCCGTCACAGTTGCCCTCTTCGTTGCTCAACCGCCGTCCTGATGTTGTGCAGGCCGAGAGACAGCTTATTGCGACCGATGCGACGCTTGCCGCCTCTCGCGCCAGCCTGCTGCCGTCGATCAACCTGACGGCGACCGGATCGGTGCAGGATCGCACGCTCCCCGGTCTGCTTGACGACCCGCTCCGCTTATGGAGTATCGGCGGCAGCATTCTCGCCCCTCTGCTTAACCGTCAGGCATTGAATGCGCAGGTTGATATTTCCCAGTCCCAGCGTAATCAGGCGCTGTACAGTTATGAAAAAACCGTGCGTAACGCCTTCAGAGAGGTAAACGATAGCCTCGACGCCATCACCCGCTATCAGGAACAGCTCAGTGAATTACAGGCGCAGCAGGATGTGGCGCAGGAAACATTGCGCATCGCCCAGAATCGCTATCGCAATGGCTATTCGTCTTATCTGGATGTACTGGACGCCCAGCGCACGCTGTTCTCAGTGCAAACCAATGTGGTGCAGGTGAAAAACAATCTGCTGCTGGCACAGATTGATCTCTACAAAGCGCTGGGCGGCGGCTGGTCAGTCTGACGTCATCCGTACGGCAAGTGGTGAATGATTTCGCGGACGTTATAGACCAGGCCAGACAGCGATATCACCAGCAAAAACAGCGATGACGCCAGCCCAATACGCCGGCTGTGATGCGGTGACAACCAGTTATTGATGAGCAGGATGTACAGCGATAAAACAGCAAAATCAAAAATGATCCACACCACCGTCAGCGTCATAATGCTGGCGGCGAAGTTCTGCGTCACCGAAATAAACTGAGGGAAGAAAGCGACAAAGAAAAGAATGTCTTTCGGATTTGAAATGCCGGTAATAAATCCCCGGATCACCCCGCCGTCGCCCGCAGCGACCGTGTTTTCTTGCGCATTTGTCTGCGGATTCCCCGCCCGCAGGCTGATTAACGCGCCGTAGCCGATATACAACGACCCTGCGATCCCCAGCAAAGACAGAAACAAACCGGAGATCGACACCACCCCGGCCAGCATCAGCGCCGCCAGGATAATCAGCACCAGAGAGGCGCTGTTCGTTCCGATCACCGTCGCAAAGGCTTTACGCGCACCGTGCCGGGCCGCCGTTCCGGTTACCAGCGCAACCACCGGGCCGGGCGTGACCAGCAACAGTAAAACCGATAAACTATACGCACTCAGCAATGTCAGATTAATCAACGCCTTTTCTCCTTCATAACGCACACAGGCCCGGAAACTCCCGGCATTATTCAGCTAGCGATGACGTTTGAAAAACGAATAAAACTGCTATTTAATGTGAGTAAAACTCACAATAGCGTATCGCCATGACTCTGCCGCCACTGTATGCCCTGCGCGCTTTTGAAGCCGCCGCCCGCCTCGGATCATTCAGCAAAGCCGCTGACGCGCTGAACGTCACTCCGGGCGCGATCAGCAGACATATCCGTACTCTGGAGACAACGTTTGACTGCCCGCTGTTTCACCGCAACGGCCCGCAGGTTGAGGTAACGGAAGCGGGACGCGCGCTGGCGGAGCAGCTGGCCGCAGGCTTTCGGACGCTGGAAAACGCCTGCTCCGCGTTTCGCAACCAGCAGCACGGTCTGCGCTTAAAGGCGCCCTCAACCCTGACAATGGGCTGGTTGCTGGACGTGCTGAACAGCGTACATCAGCAGGAACCCTCGCTTAACGTGGAGATTTCCAGCGTCTGGATGGACACCGATACGGTGGATTTCAATCGCGAACCCTTTCACTGCGCCATCCTGTTAGGCAACGGTCATTTTGGTTCCGGCACGCAAAGCAGGCTGCTTTTTAAAGAGTGGCTGATCCCGATATGCGCCCCCGCGCTGCTTGAACAGGTACGAGAAAACATTGCCGACTGCGAGCTTATTCACCCTTCGCCGGACCGGCGCGACTGGACGCGATGGCTGGCACGCAGCGGTAAATTTAACGGGCTGAATACCCGTCGGGGAAAAGTGTTCGACACGCTGGAACAGGGAAATCAGGCGGCGATAAGAGGGCATGGCGTCTCCGTGGGCGATCTGCTGCTCAGTCTGGAGGCGGTAAAAAGCGGTCTGCTCGCCCTTCCGTTCAATGAAGCGGTGGCAACCGGAGAAGGCTACTATCTGGTCTGGCCGCAAGATACGGCATTCGAAAAAGACATTGCGCTGCTTTATGACAGGCTAAAGCGCGCCGCCCCGCAGGAGATACCCGAAGGTATCTCCTGCCTGAGCTGAGCATGGAGCTACAGGCTGATTTGCTCCATCGCCTGTAAAATGCGCTTATCGGAGATCGGGTACGGCGTGCCGAGCTGTTGTGCAAAGTAGCTGACGCGCAGCTCCTCAATCATCCAGCGGATTTCTTTGACGTCGTCATCATCACGGCGGGCTGGCGGCAGCTTGTTAATCCACTGCTGCCAGGCCTGCTGCACGCTTTCGATTTTCAGCATCTGCGCCCTGTCACGGTGCGGATCGACCGCCAGTTTCTCCAGCCGTTTTTCAATCGCCTGCAAATAGCGCAGCGTATCGCCGAGGCGCTTAAAGCCGTTGCCGGTGACAAAACCGCGATACACCAGCCCGCCCATTTGCGCTTTGATATCAGACAGCCCCAGCGCCATCGTCATATCCACGCGTCCTTTCAGACGTTTGTTGATCGTGAACACGGCGGTCAGGATCTGCTCGACCTGCTTCGCGATATCGACAACGGTGTCGTTCAGCTCAGCACGCACCTTCTCATGCAGCGCGGCAAAAGCCTCTTCCGTCCATACCGGGCCGCCATTGGCGTCGATCAGCTTGTCCACGCCGCAGGAGATGCAGTCGTCAATCAACTCCAGCACTTTGCCATACGGGTTGAAGTACAGACCGAGCTTGGCTTTATTCGGCAGCTTTTCGTGCAGATACTTAATCGGCGACGGAATATTCAGCAGCAGTAAGCGGCGTAAACCGCACCACATTGCCTGTTGCTGCTCCAGCGGATTGTCGAACAGCCTGATGGCGACGCTATCACGCTCGTCTACCAGCGCTGGCCACGCCTTCACTTTGTAATTGCCGCGTTTCTGCTCATAGCTTTCCGGCAGCTGACCGAAACTCCAGATGTGCAGCCCACTCTGCTCGATGCCGTCATCAGCCACCGCCGAGAGCGTCTCCTGGACTTTCCCTTTCAGCGCCTCTTTCAGCCCCTGCAAAGCTCGCCCTTCCTGCAACTTCTTGTTTTTGTCATCCACCACGCGGAAGGTGATCTTCAGATGATCGGGCACCTGATCCCAGTGCCAGTCTTCGCGATCTACCGTCACGCCGGTCATCCGCCGCAATTCACGCTCCAGCGCATCCAGCAACGGTAGCTCCAGCGGTGTTACGCGACCTAAAAACGCTTCGGCATAGTTCGGCGCCGGAACAAAGTTCCGTCGTACCGGTTTCGGCAGCGATTTAATCAGCGCAATCACCAGCTCTCGGCGCAGACCTGGAATTTGCCATTCAAACCCGGACTCTTCCACCTGGTTTAACAACGGAAGCGGGATATGGACGGTGACGCCGTCGGCGTCGGCGCCCGGTTCAAACTGATAGCTCAGCCGCAGCTTAAGATTTCCCTGGTGCCAGAAGTTCGGGTAATCCAGCTTGCTGATTTTTTCCGCGCCCTCTTTGATGAGCATACTCTTTTCAAAGTTGAGCAGATCCGGCGTTTCACGGCTGACTTTTTTCCACCAGTTGTCGAAGTGGCGCGCGGAGATCACGTCATGACTGATGCGCTGGTCGTAGAACTCAAACAGCGTCTCATCATCGACCAGAATGTCGCGACGGCGCGATTTGTGCTCCAGTTCTTCCACTTCCGCACGCAGCTTCAGGTTGTCGCGGAAGAAGGCGTGGCGCGTCTGCCAGTCGCCCTCTACCAGCGCATGACGAATAAACAACTCGCGACACAGCGCCGGGTCGATCTGGCTGTAATTCACCTTACGCGCGGCCACTATCGGCAGACCGTACACGGTCACTTTCTCCGTCGCCATCACCGCGCCCTGCGCCCGTTCCCAGTGCGGTTCGCTGTAAGAACGCTTAATCAGATGCTGGGCAACCGGTTCCACCCACTCGGGATCGATGCGCGCCGCAATGCGCCCCCACAGGCGGCTGGTTTCCACCAGTTCTGCGACCATCGCCCACTTCGGCGGCTTCTTGAACAAACCGGAACCCGGGAAGATGGAGAAACGGGCGTTGCGCGCGCCGGTATACTCCTGCTTGTCGGCATCTTTCATCCCGATATGCGACAGCAGCCCGGTCAGCAGCGCGATATGCACTTCACGGTATTGCGCCGGTTCGCTGTTTACCGGAATACCCAGCTCTTTCACCACCTGGCGCAATTGGGTGTAGATATCCTGCCATTCGCGCACGCGCAGATAGTTCAGGTAATCGGTGCGGCACAGGCGGCGGAACTGGTTCGACGACAGCGCTTTCTGCTGCTCGCCGAGGTAATTCCACAGATTCACAAAGGCGAGGAAGTCAGACTCTTTATCGTGGAAACGACGGTGTTTCTCATCGGACGCCTGCTGTTTATCCATCGGGCGCTCACGCGGGTCCTGAATAGACAACGCGGAGGTGATGATCATCGCCTCACGCACGCAGCCGTGTTTCTGCGCTTCCAGCACCATCCGCGCCAGACGCGGGTCTACCGGCAACTGCGACAACTGGCGTCCTGAAGGCGTCAGTTTATAAGCCGTTTGCTGCTCATCGGTCGTAATCGCCCCAAGCTCTTCCAGCAGACGCACGCCGTCCTGAATGTTGCGTTTATCCGGCGCTTCAACAAACGGGAATGCGGCGATATCGCCCAGCCCCAGCGCCGTCATTTGCAAAATAACCGAAGCCAGGTTGGTACGCAGAATCTCCGGGTCGGTAAATTCCGGGCGCGACAGGAAGTCATCTTCCGAATACAGGCGGATGCAGATCCCTTCCGACACACGTCCACAGCGGCCTTTACGCTGGTTAGCGGAAGCCTGTGAAACCGGTTCAATCGGCAGTCGCTGCACTTTGGTGCGGTAGCTGTAGCGACTGATGCGCGCGGTGCCGGGATCGATAACGTACTTAATGCCCGGTACGGTCAGCGAGGTTTCCGCCACGTTAGTCGCCAGCACGATGCGACGTCCGCTGTGCGACTGGAACACGCGGTTCTGCTCGCTGTTAGAGAGGCGTGCATACAGCGGCAATACTTCGGTATGGCGCAAATTGAGTTTATTGAGCGCATCGGCGGTATCGCGGATTTCACGCTCGCCGCTCATAAAGATCAGGATATCGCCGGGACTTTCACGCCCCAGTTCATCCACCGCGTCAAAAATCGCCTGAAGCTGATCGCGCTCGGTATCGTCCGCTTCTTCGACAATCGGACGATAGCGCACTTCAACCGGGTACGTTCTGCCGGAAACTTCAATGATCGGCGCATTGTTAAAATGACGCGAGAAGCGCTCCGGGTCGATGGTCGCGGAGGTGATGATGATTTTCAGATCCGGGCGACGCGGCAACAGCTCTTTCAGGTAGCCAAGCAGAAAGTCAATATTCAGGCTGCGCTCGTGCGCTTCATCAATGATGATGGTGTCGTACTGCATCAGCAGCCTGTCCTGCTGGATTTCCGCCAGCAGGATACCGTCCGTCATCAGCTTGACCATCGTGTTGTCGCTGACGTGATCGCTGAAACGGACTTTATAACCGATGCAGCCGCCCGGTTCCGTTTGCAACTCTTCGGCAATACGGTTGGCAACGGTACGCGCCGCCAGACGACGCGGCTGCGTATGGCCGATCAGCCCTTTAATACCGCGCCCCAGCTCCATACAAATTTTCGGCAACTGCGTGGTTTTACCCGAGCCGGTCTCCCCCGCCACAATCACCACCTGGTGGTCGCGAACGGCCTCCAGGATGGCCTGTTTTTTCTGGCTGACAGGCAGGTTTTCTGGATACGTGATTTCCGGTCTGGCGGCTTCGCGCAGCACAATTTTACCTGCTGCCTGTTCAATCTCTTTCGCCATCTCCAGGAGAATGGCCTGTTGTGCATCAGGTTTTTTAACCTTCTTCACGCCATGCAGGCGGCGGGCAAAGCGCTGCCTGTCACGCAGCATCAGCGTATCCAGCTGTTGCTGAAGTGCGGCGAAGGTGATTTTCTGTTGTTCTGTCATAACATTAGAGGGCAGTGCTCTGCCGGGTAAAATCTCTTTTTAATGATTGGTATAGAGTACCACATCGGCGCTTTTCGTGTGTTGTTCAATAATTTCGAACATAGGATTCGATATATTGCGCTATCTCTGCGACAGGATTGTGAATAGAGTGTCAACAAGCAACGGGGCTCACCCCATTCAAACACATAAAAGGAAACACCCATGAGCAAAGTATTAGTTCTTAAATCCAGTATTCTGGCAGGGTACTCTCAGTCTGGTCAGTTGTCTGATTATTTTGTTGAACAGTGGCGCGAAAAGCATCCTGCGGATGCAATCACCGTGCGCGACCTGGCCGCGAATCCTGTTCCGGTACTGGATGGCGAACTGGTGGGTGCCCTGCGCCCGAGCGACGCTCCGCTGACTCCGCGTCAACAGGACGCGCTGTCGCTGTCCGACGAGCTGATCGCGGAACTGCAAGCGCACGATGTGATCGTCATTGCGGCGCCGATGTACAACTTCAACATCCCGACTCAGTTGAAAAACTATTTTGACCTGGTTGCCCGCGCAGGCGTCACCTTCCGTTACACCGAGAAAGGGCCGGAAGGTCTGGTGACCGGTAAACGTGCGGTGATTCTCTCCAGCCGTGGCGGTATCCACAAAGATACGCCGACTGACCTGATCGCGCCGTACCTGAAAGTCTTCCTGGGCTTTATTGGTATCACCGACGTGAACTTCGTGTTTGCTGAAGGGATTGCTTACGGCCCGGAAGTCGCGGCCAAAGCGCAGTCTGATGCCAAAGCGGCGATTGACAGCGTTGTTGCTGCATAAGATTCTTCATCGCTAATTTGCCTCATCCGGCCTGCAAGGGGTGTCATCCTCCCGCAGGCCGGATAACCTCCATCAGGCATTCATGCCATTCAGCACCGCAAGAACCTCATCCGAAAGTTGCAAATCCCCTGCCGCCATATTTTCACGCAAATGCGTCACTGACGACGTTCCCGGAATTAACAGGATATTGGCTGAACGTTGCAGCAACCATGCCAGCGCTACCTGCATTGGCGTCGCATTCAGGCTGGCGGCAACGTCGGAGAGCGTTGATGACTGCAACGGCGTAAACCCGCCCAGCGGGAAGAACGGCACATAAGCGATACCCTCGCCCGCCAGCGCGTCAATGAGTGCGTCATCCTGGCGATGGGCGATATTGTACTCATTCTGCACGCAAACAATTTCGGCAATCTTCCTTGCCTCAGCCACCTGTTTCGCGGTGACATTGCTCAGACCGATATGCTTCACCAGCCCCTGCTGCTGAAGTTCAGCCAGCACGCTAAAACTCTCTTCGATAGATCCTTCATGCGGGCCATGACCGTCGCCGAACATAACGCGCAGGTTGACCACATCCAGCACATCAAGTCCGAGATTACGCAGATTATCGTGAACCGCCTGCTTCAATTCCGCAGGCGAGAAAGCGGGCAACCACGACGCATCTTCCCCGCGACGGGCGCCAATTTTGGTGACGATCGCCAGATCGTCAGGATACGGATGCAGCGCTTCTCGAATGATTTGGTTCGTAACATGCGGGCCGTAAAAATCGCTGGTATCAATGTGATTCACACCCAGCGAAATCGCCTCCCGAAGCACCGTCAGCGCGACGTGACGGTCTCTCGGCGGGCCAAATACACCAGGTCCTGCCAGTTGCATTGCCCCATAGCCCAGCCGTTTTACCTGCCGGGAACCGAGAGAAAACGTCGCTGAATTACCGTGACTTGCCATAACTGCCCCTCTTGCTGAATATCGCTTCGGAGCAGACAGTATAGAAACTTACCCTGCAAATTATCGCGCTTTATCATACAAAACAGAAAATACGCAGAAGCTACGCACTGTTGCCAGTTACTTTTTCAGCCACTTACCGTTAATGCCCTGCACATACTCACCCGGCTTTGCACGGTCGACCAGCTTTTGTCCGGCCATTTTCGCCACCTCATCCACCGGAATCTGATGGCTTTTCGCCAGTTGTTGATAACTGGCGCTACGCTCTTTATTAATCTCGCTGACGAGAGAGCGCGTTTCTGGATCGGTTGCCAGCGCCACCAGATAACCATTAAGCGTTTCCCCCACTCGCCCTTGCGTTCTCGCTTCGCTCAGGGTCAACGCGATGGCGTTGCAGCTCAATAAACTCAGGATAAGAACGGTCGCTCTAAGCTGTTTTTTCATCATGACCTCAGAACAAATCACTGCGTGACTTCAATAAACTTTCCACGTCCTTATCAACCTTGATATGAATTTCATGCTCAATTTTGACGTTCATATTGATGGTGATCGGTTCCTTCGGCGCTGCAACTTCAATACGCGGCGTACAGCCCGCCAGTAAGAAGAGCGCCAGCATGGCAATCATCGTTTTCATTGTTGTTCCTCACATTCCTTGCCTTCCGGGCAACGGGTTTCCGGCAACGCGGTGTTTTGTTCAAGCCATGCCTGTAAGTTGTCGCCAAAACGCAAACTGCGCCAGAGCGTAAAGACATTTTCTTCATGGGTATAGTTCAGGTTAACCGTGCCGACTTTACCGTCCACATGGCTTTTACCCGTGACCGTCGCCTGCATGGTCAGCACGCCCAGATTGTCCAGATTAATCTTCGTCCACGAACGGGCAATCTCCATATAGCGTAGCCAGTTGATTACCGCGCCTGCCGCCATATTGTCTTTGACGACCGCATCGGCGGTATCTTTATCGATACGCAGCGTCATCGGGCCAGGATTGGTTAACCAGCCGTCTTTAATGATCCATTTTTCATTGCTCAGCCACAGCGGAAGCGCGCCGCTAACCGGGCCGGACATCGCAAATTGTTTGGGATTCACCGCGCTGATCAGTTCGCTGGAAGAGACATTTTGCACCCGCAGCAGTGCCGGATCGTGCTGCGGCATGCGTAGCTGTTTCATGATGATTTTGCCGCCCAGCACATCCACGCTCACGTCACTCAGCAATAAAGGATTCTCTTCGCTCCACGGATAACCTCCCTGGAGATCGGCCGTGATATTTTTCGCGGTGACCTGGTTTACCACCTCTGCGATGCGTAATGACACCGGCCCGCGCGTCCCCAGTTGCCAGGCACCCTGACTGAAACGGAACGGCAACACAAAATCGACGCCGTTGATTTGGTTGTCCGGCATCCAGGCGCTACCGCCTTTCAGTACGCCGTGTCCACCCGCTTCAAACCCCTGCTCCTCTGCGGCGGAAAAAGCCACCTGCGCGTACAGTTCGCCTGCGCGCAAATTCATTTTCCAGTCAGGAGGCAGCAAGGGCTGGAAGACCGTAACCGACTGTTTTGGCCACCAGGCCTGCCCGCGTAAACGAATGCCGTCCCAGCGCCCATTTACCCGTACTGGCCCAATCGCCCCGGCGTGCAGGTCGCCTTTGAACTGGAATACCGTTGGGTCCGTTCCTTCAACGCTGAATTTGAGCGTTGACGGCGGTAAGACGCTGCCGCCGGTGAACACGGTATTGCCCGCATCCAGCGATAACGCGCCGCTGAAGGTCGGGTTCCCGGCATCACGAACCCACACGATCGGTTTATCCAGCACCAGGCGCGGAGACGCCACCGTCATCGTGCCGTATTGCAGTTGATCGAACCCGGTGGACAGGTCGGTAAGCGTGATGGTGTTATCGTGCCATTCTCCTTTCCCGGCGACATCCCAACCGGCGTTCATCGGAGTGAAGCTGCCCTCGCCCCAGTAGCGCCACTGCCAGCGCCCCGCATCGGGAAGAAAATCATTCGCCAGCCCATCAAGATGCAGGACAAAGTCACCCATCTTATTTTCGTGCGCGCGTAAAATTGCCTGTAATCGGCCATCAACTCCGCGTTGGGTGACTTTTACGCCAGCCAGCGGCCAGCGAATTTCGTCAATATCCAGAGAGTCAATCACCCGGCCACGAGAACGCAACAGCGCGCCGGGTTCAAAGGTCAGTTGTGGATCGGCCAGACTGCCGGTGAGCTGTGTCGGCAGTACCGCATAAAAGATCAGATCATCCTGTTTCGCTTCACCGGTTAAACGCAAGGGCATGTCGCTGTTATCCATACTCAGCTTGCCTGGCCCAATCGTCAGCACCGCATTGCCTTTACCCGCATCGCCTTGCGTCAGAACATTCAACCGGCCGCTTATCACCGCATTTTCAAGACCTGCCTGCCAGTTATCAATGTTGATCCCCAGACGTCCGCTCAGCGGAAAGCCCTGATACGGCCAGTTCCAGCGTCCATCGCTGATGGCAAGTTGCTGGCGAGTGACCTGCCAGGGGAGATCGAGCAGCGGCTCCGGGTTACCGCGCGCCATGACGATCAGCTGTCCGGCGTTGTCCCGCCACTCCAGTTCCGCATCCACCAGCGACGGTTCCTGCGGCAGGCTCAGCGTTGCGACGGCGTGTCCGTTCACTGGCAGCCCGTCTGGCACCAGAGGTAGCGTAAATTCCCCTTCCAGTTTTACAGGGGGCTGATTTTCGAAGGCGCTCACCTCCAGTTGGCTGACGGTGAAGTTTTGCCCGTGCAGCCGCCCCTGAAAGTTGACCTTCTCGCCCTGATAACGAATCTGTTGGAGGGCTGGCGTCAGCGAAAGCGACAATTTCCCCTGCCATTCCTGCCAGGGAGAAAGAATAAGCCTGTCGATATTAACCCAGGTATCAGGCAGCATAGACTGCCATTCTGCGAGCGTGCGCGGCGCTGCGGGCGATGGTTCAGATTCAGGGAGTTTTGCCAGACAGGCGGAGTCCAGTTCAAGCGTACCGATATTCAGCTGCCAGCGGCTGGGATGGGTGAGTTCCGCGCCGCTCATGCGTGCTAACGGGCAGTCCTCCACCAGATAACGCAGCTCCGGGATATGCAAGCCGTGGCGCGTAAGTTTCGGGCTTTCATCCAGCGCGATACGCGTACCAACCGGTAACCAGATGCCCGCCAGCGTAGGAAGCCACAGGCCAAGCGTCATGAGCAGCGTTAACGGTATAAGGATCAATAATAAAAGTAGCGCGAGAACGGCTTTGTATTTACCCTTCATGGGTAGTTAATATCCTGATTTAGCAAAAATTAAGCCGGTAAGGCCCGTATTGTGGCATGTTTGGGCGCTCAGTTGAAGGCGTCGCCCTCACTAAGGATAGATGTTCTGCCGCGACCCAACAATTTTGAGGCCGTCTTAGAAATGATAAAGTTGATGATATAACAGAGCGTTAGTATCCGATCCTTCTGCCATCTCACCATGATGGCGCACATCCGCAGTCAGGCAAACATTTTGTACTGAATTAACTCAGTCTCCTGATTTATTACGGAAAACAGAGGCGCAGAGGACTGACCATTTGCAGATCCTCTGCCAGGGTTCACATTCCTGCCATTCTGTAGCAGCGTTTATACCCGGTATGTTCCATTCCTGAATGCCAGATACCGGGTAAGGTCATATTTCAGCAAAACTGCGCCAGCGCCAATCAAGAGAACATCCTTGATAATGAAGCTGTCAATTTTCCCCAGTTGTGGCAGCAGGCTCAGAGTCGTTACTCCTGTAGTGATAACAATGAGATCGCCAGATATGCCAACACCAGGTCGGGCGAAGCCAATGATCAACGCAAGAAATGTAATGGTTTCCATAACGCCAAGGAAATAACTTCCCCCGTGGACACCAAAAATCAAATACAGAATATTGAGCCATGTTGATGAAATCAGAGGCTCCAGGGCCATAACTTCAAAATCAAACCATTTATAAGTACCAAACAGCATAAATACACCGATAACGCTCAGGCGAAGAATGACGATGTCGTAATCTGAGCGAATAAATCGATTAATGAAATTCTTCATTCATATTCTCCAGGAAGATAATAATGAGATGCCAGTCAGATTTTATCTCAGATGAGAAATATCAGTTCAAAAAAAGCATTCCGATCAATGCCGTTATTTTTAAATGGCAGGTGCATTCCATTTTTTAAGCCGATTTTTTTCTTGATATTGTAAATATGCGAATATACTGTTTTCTTACTTCGACCTCTCACCCTGGCGATTTGCTCTACACTAAAGTGTTTATAGTATAAAAGGAAAGCGATAATTCTTTCATTATGTGTTAATGATTTACCTTGGTCATTCAAACAAGATCCATGCTTCATATTGCAAGGCTCTGACTTGCAGGCAAGGTAAAAATCATACCCGTAGAAAAGTATGCTCATGAGTCCGGCGAACTCATTATCACAGATAATAAAATACGTTTCTCTTTCGCTGTTAAAATGTTCAACGCCAAGTGCCTCACACGAATTGAATAATACTTCAGCGCCTTGCTGAAAATAAAAATCATGCGTCGCGATGATAATTTTCATTATTGCTCCCTGAGCAGGGAGTAAAATACCCCCTGCTGTAAGCTTTAATCAGAACTCCAGACTAATACCCGTGTTCCATGAAACGGAATCTCCACCGGCCGCAACTGCCATTTTACCTGCAACATTGTCTGTAAAGCGGTAGCCGATCCCAACGGCTACTGCCTGCTTATCTGAATATCCTCCCAATGCCGCAGTAGCATTAAATTTACCCACGCTATAAGGCTGGAATAAACCTGCAAGCGCCGCATTCTGAGCTGCACTTTCACGAATTTCTTTGCGGTTGTTAGATATCTGTTTTTGCAGACCATTCATTCTGTCTGTTGCCATCTTTTGCCAGGATTCATGAAGATCTAAACGGCGACTATTCTTACTGACCGCAGACTGGTTAGCATTGATTTTTCCAGATAAATATTTGCTGGTCTGAGAAAGCTCGCCACGAACAGCTTCCGTATTGTTGTCTATACGCGCGTAAGCATCCCTTTTGACACTGCCGATTTCGCCGCGCAGGGAATCACCCTGCTGCTTAAGCTCGCCACGCACGGCTTTTGCATTACTGTCGGCCCGTGCGTAGGCATCCCTTTTGGCGCTGCCGATTTCACCACGCAGGGAGTCACCCTGCTGCTTAAGCTCACCACGCACGACTTTCGCATTATTGTCAGCCTGTGCAATTGCATCAGCTTTGGCCTGGCCGATTTCGCCGCGCAGAACATCCTTTTGTTCATCCAGTTCTTTATTAACCTTTCCAACGCTTACGGTCACGTCCTGTTTTAGCTTATTTACTGCCTCCTGCTGTAAAGCCAGTGAGCGATTTTGAGTATTAACCTGTTCATTAATATAATTTTTCGTCGTATTTGTAGCGTTACTTACACGTCCGTCTACAAATCTAACCACCTCATCTCGATAATTCTCCCCTTTTTGAGAAATGGTTTGAGCTAATTCAACCAGGTGGTTAAATAGTTCTTTTTTGGTAATTGGTGCGTTGGGGTCGTCCTGGTCCGCTGCCCAACTGATATTGCTTAGAGCACCGAACAAAACCACACCTAACATAGAGGCCATAACATTCTTATGCATGTAAACACCCTTAAATTAAAATTAGGAACAATTTTTATCTATTGCAGAAATAAACAGACTCAACCAGAGAACAACAATCTGGAATTCGCCATCTTTTGCGTAGGAAGTTTTCAATCAACCAGACTTGCCTGATTCCAACTTTTAAATTAATTGCTATCATCTCTCGACTGAAGCCAGAAAGTATTAGTGCAAGAACACTTTTAGACAGCTTCGATAACCTCCCGGAAGAAAGTCGCGCATGTGTTATTTCATTAAGTAAAGGTACTGTATCCGTAAGATATGCTGTATCCTGAACAGATTCTTTCCTTAGTAAAACAGGAGGAAGAAAATAAATTACACGCTGTATTGTTTTATCGTGGTGTTTTACACCGCTTCTCCCTTCAATAGTGAAGTAGTTAAAAAACTCAGCAATGGTCTCATCCACAGGCAAAAAATAGCCATGCTTAAATATCAATGCTGCGCACGGGTAACATTCCCGAACATGCAGCCAGAAACTCAAAAATAAAGACGGCCGCCCATATATTACGACAGTAGCTGAAGGATACCTGTGAAGCTGCTCCAGTAGACTACATGTAGAGCAGGCATTTTCAGTTATTGAAATTGGTTTATTCAATAAGGTTATCTTGCTTACTGTTCCAGGCTTATTCATCGACAGATTCATCGCGTACATTTTTATTCCATTAAAAAGTCGCTACGATACTGCGCGCAGTCATAATAACACCTCCAACTTAACTTCGCCGGATAAGACAGGATTTAACATGCTGTGTTGTTAATAGTATGTATTAAGTTAAGGCAATATCATCCCTCCACTCTCGTTTGTATTGAACGTGTTAATAAAAATCACGAAGATTCCAGTTAAAATAACAAAACTAATTTCTTGGTTAAATTATGCTTATTTGGAATCCTTTGACAATCCCTTGATAAACGGGATAACAGGAGCATATCAACGCCTGTTTAAATAAGTGCAAAAAATAAAAGGGAAATTACTGCTGGTCACACCAGACAGGACAATTGGTGAAATTTACAGAAATGTGATAAATATCACAGCAAATGAAAAAGTTCATGAAATTCATCATGGAATGGAGCGATGGGCGGAGCAATTATTAATTTTTGTCAATCAATTGAAGCGATAGGTGATTTCGTATGAAAGTGATGGTTTGCAGGTTATGTCTGTCGGTTGTTCGACGTTACGAACGTCTGTCAGACTGATTCGCTACAGAAAGGATACGTCAGTCTGTGGAAGCGTAACTGACCCACTGATAAGGCGTGGGTTCAGAATGACCGAAAGGGAAATATGTGTTAAAGAAAGTTGTTTAATTTTAGTATGATAGGTGCCTTAAGAAGAGATGTTCTAAAATTATTCATTATGTCATGGTCACGCCTATCAATTATTTTTTAAATTTTGTAAGATAATTTTAATTGATTCAATGTTATTCCACCATCGCTGGAGAAAGTCTTATGAAACTCGCTGTTTACAGTACAAAGCAGTACGACAAGAAGTACCTGCAACATGTTAACGAGTCCTTTGGTTTTGAACTTGAATTTTTTGACTTTCTGCTGACTGAAAAAACGGCAAAAACCGCCAACGGTTGCGAGGCGGTATGCATCTTCGTTAACGACGACGGCAGCCGCCCGGTTCTGGAAGAGCTGAAAAAGCACGGCGTAAAATACATTGCGCTGCGTTGCGCTGGCTTCAATAACGTCGATCTGGACGCCGCAAAAGAGCTGGGTCTGCAAGTCGTGCGCGTCCCGGCCTATTCTCCTGAAGCCGTCGCCGAACATGCGATTGGTATGATGATGACGCTGAACCGTCGCATTCATCGCGCTTATCAACGTACCCGTGATGCAAACTTTTCACTGGAAGGTCTGACCGGTTTTACCATGCACGGTAAAACGGCTGGCGTGATCGGGACGGGCAAGATCGGCGTCGCCGCGCTGCGTATTCTGAAAGGTTTTGGTATGCGACTGCTGGCGTTTGATCCTTACCCAAGCGCCGCCGCGCTGGAGCTTGGCGTGGAGTATGTCGATCTGCCGACGCTGTTTGCGGAATCTGATGTCATTTCTCTGCATTGCCCGCTGACAGCTGAAAACTACCATTTGCTTAATCATGCCGCGTTCGATCAGATGAAAAATGGGGTGATGGTGATCAACACCAGTCGTGGGGCGTTGATTGATTCGCAGGCGGCAATTGAAGCGTTGAAAAACCAGAAGATTGGTTCACTGGGGATGGACGTCTATGAAAACGAACGCGATCTGTTCTTTGAGGATAAGTCCAACGATGTGATTCAGGATGACGTATTCCGTCGTCTGTCTGCCTGCCATAACGTGCTATTCACCGGGCACCAGGCTTTCCTGACTGCGGAAGCGTTGACCAGCATCTCGGAAACCACTCTGCAAAATCTGGAACAGCTCTCAAAAGGTGAAACCTGCCCGAACGCCCTGTTCTGACCCTTCTGCTCCCCTGCGTTCAGGGGAGCACTTTCAGATAATCCCCGATGATATACCAGGCTATATCATTACAATTATGAATGATTTCCCGTCAGCAAATGTAGAGAGTTTTAATGAAGAAGATCGTCGCACTGGTTGCACTCAGCATGCTTATGGCAGGCTGCGTCAGCAATGGAAAAGTCTCCGTTAACCGTGATCAGCTACAGCATCACCGTTTTGTTCTGGAGAGTGTAAACGGAAAACCAGTCGCTGCGGGTAAGAACGCCCCGGAGTTAAGCTTCGGTGAAAAAATGACGGTTTCCGGCCGCATGTGCAACCGCTTCAGCGGCCAGGGCAAGCTGTCTGATGGCGAGCTGAAAGTCAAAGAAATGGCGATGACGCGTATGATGTGCGCCGACCCGCAGTTAAATGAACTGGATCACACCATTAGCGCGATGCTCAAACAGGGCGCGCAGGTCGACTTAACGGCTAACCAGTTGACGCTGGCGACCGCAGAACAAACGCTGATGTTCCGACTGGCTGATTTAGTGCATTAATAGCTGCCGCAGCTTCCAGCGGCGAGCGACTGTTCACTACAGCGTTTGCCGTTGGGTAATGCGCACATGCCAATCGCCGATCCGTCAAGCTGACGGGCAACAGAGAGCGACCCGCCAATCATGGCGCAGTTGGCTTCCCCGGAACTGGACATTGCCGCCTTTAACCCCGGCGCAACATGCGCTGCCGTCGCCTGCTGAACAGGCTCATTACTACAGGCCGACAATAATAACGCGGCACACCCCACTAAAAACGCTGCGCGCATCTCTCTCCCCTCTGAACGTTAGCCAAAACGACACCGCCATAAATAATAGGCAGGCTGCCCTGCGTCGTCGAGAGGCAAACTGCCCATTTATGCGGTTCATTGACATTTTTTAGCAATTTTTTTGCCCTCTCTTTGATCAAATCATTCATTCCCTCTATTCCAGGGACACAAAAGCGAAAATGGTAGAGATCGGGGTTTGCTAAAATAGAGAGATAACTATCAGGGCCCGCCGATGTTTCGCGAGTCCCTCTTTTTGTGCAATGTAAGGGTGTCATATGATCACTATTGACGGTAATGGCGCGGTTGCTTCGGTCGCATTCCGTACCAGCGAAGTTATCGCCATCTACCCAATTACGCCCAGTTCGACAATGGCTGAGCAGGCGGATGCCTGGGCCGGAAACGGGCTTAAGAACGTCTGGGGCGATACCCCTCGCGTCGTAGAAATGCAGTCGGAAGGCGGCGCCATCGCCACCGTTCACGGGGCATTACAGACCGGCGCGCTCTCGACCTCATTTACCTCATCTCAGGGCCTGCTGCTGATGATCCCAACGTTGTACAAACTGGCGGGACAGCTCACGCCGTTTGTACTCCACGTCGCCGCACGCACCATTGCTACTCATGCCTTGTCTATTTTTGGCGATCACTCTGATGTGATGGCGGTTCGCCAGACCGGCTGCGCCATGCTGAGCGCCGGTAGCGTTCAGGAAGCGCAGGATTTCGCGCTCATTTCGCAGATTGCCACGCTGAAAAGCCGCGTACCATTTATTCATTTCTTTGATGGTTTCCGCACCTCGCATGAAATCAATAAAATTGTGCCGCTGGCGGATGACACCATTCTGAAACTGATGCCGCAGGCTGAAATTGACGCGCACCGCTCCCGCGCGCTCAATCCTGAACATCCGGTGATTCGCGGCACGTCTGCCAACCCGGATACCTACTTCCAGTCCCGTGAAGCCACGAACCCGTGGTACAACGCGGTTTATGACCACGTTGAACAGGCAATGAATGATTTCGCCGGAGCCACCGGTCGCCAGTACAAGCCGTTTGAATACTATGGCCACCCGCAGGCGGAACGCGTCATTATTCTGATGGGTTCCGCAATCGGCACCTGTGAGGAAGTGGTGGACGAGCTGCTGGCGCGCGGCGAAAAAGTGGGCGTACTGAAAGTCCGTCTGTTCCGTCCGTTCTCAGCAAAACATTTATTACAGGCGCTGCCGGAAACCGTACGTACCGTCGCCGTACTGGATCGCACCAAAGAGCCTGGCGCGCAGGCCGAACCGCTGTATCTGGATGTGATGACCGCGCTGGCGGAGGCATTCAACAGCGGCGAGAGAGAAACCTTACCGCGCGTGATCGGCGGGCGCTATGGCCTCTCTTCAAAAGAGTTTGGCCCCGATTGCGTGCTGGCTGTTTTCAACGAACTGGCGCGCGCCAGACCCAAATCCCGCTTCACGGTTGGCATCTATGATGATGTCACTAATCTGTCTCTGCCCCTGCCGGAAAACACCCTGCCCGGTACAGCGAAACTGGAAGCGCTATTTTATGGTCTGGGCAGCGACGGCAGCGTTTCTGCAACCAAAAACAACATCAAGATTATTGGTAACTCCACGCCGTGGTATGCACAGGGTTACTTTGTCTATGACTCGAAGAAAGCTGGCGGGCTGACGGTCTCTCACCTGCGCGTCAGCGAGCAGCCGATTCGTTCCGCTTATCTGGTGGCGCAGGCTGATTTTGTCGGCTGCCACCAGTTGCAGTTTATTGATAAATATCAGATGGCGGAACGTCTGAAACCAGGCGGTATTTTCCTGCTCAATACGCCGTACAACGCAGATGAAGTCTGGGCACGTCTGCCGCAGGAAGTTCAGGCGGTGCTGAACCAGAAAAAAGCGCGGTTCTTTGTGATTAACGCGGCTAAAATCGCCCGCGAATGCGGACTGGCGGCACGTATTAATACCGTGATGCAGATGGCCTTCTTCCACCTGACGCAGATTCTGCCTGGTGAAAGCGCGCTGGCGGAATTACAGGGAGCGATAGCGAAAAGCTACAGCAGTAAAGGCCAGGAGCTGGTTGAGCGTAACTGGCAGGCGCTGGCGCTGGCGCGCGAATCGGTAACAGAAGTTCTGTTGCAGGCGGTGGACCCGCACAGCGCAAATCGTCCTCCGGTGGTGTCTGACGCAGCGCCCGATTTCGTTAAAACGGTTACAGCCGCCATGCTCGCCGGGCTTGGTGACGCCCTGCCCGTTTCAGCGTTGCCGCCAGACGGCACCTGGCCGATGGGGACGACCCGTTGGGAAAAACGCAACATCGCCGAAGAGATCCCTATCTGGAAAGAAGAGCTGTGTACCCAGTGTAACCACTGTGTCGCCGCCTGCCCGCACTCGGCGATCCGCGCTAAAGTGGTTTCGCCGGAAGCAATGGAGAACGCCCCGGCCAGTCTGCACTCGCTGGATGTGAAATCACGCGATATGCGTGGTCAGAAATACGTGTTGCAGGTGGCGCCGGAAGACTGCACGGGTTGTAACCTGTGTGTTGAAGTTTGCCCGGCGAAAGACCGCCAGAACCCTGAAATCAAGGCCATCAATATGATGTCCCGCCTTGAACATGTCGAAGAAGAAAAAGTGAATTATGACTTCTTCCTCAATCTGCCGGAAATCGACAAGAGCAAGCTGGAGCGTATTGATATTCGCACCTCTCAGCTGATCACGCCGCTGTTCGAATACTCCGGCGCCTGCTCCGGTTGTGGTGAAACGCCGTATATCAAGCTGCTGACCCAGCTGTATGGCGACCGCATGTTAATTGCCAATGCGACCGGCTGTTCTTCTATTTATGGCGGTAACCTGCCTTCAACGCCTTACACCACCGATGCCAACGGTCGCGGCCCCGCATGGGCGAACTCGCTGTTTGAAGATAACGCCGAATTCGGTCTGGGCTTCCGCCTGACAGTTGATCAGCATCGCGTGCGCGTCATGCGCCTGCTGGAACAGTTCGCCGATCGCATCCCAACGGATTTAAACGACGCATTGCACGCCGACGCGACGCCGGAAGTTCGTCGTGAACAGGTCGCCGCATTACGCCAGCATCTGAAAGATGTCGACGGCGCGCATGAACTGTTAACCGATGCCGATGCGCTGATTGAGAAATCAATCTGGCTGATTGGCGGTGACGGCTGGGCCTACGATATTGGCTTTGGCGGTCTGGATCATGTGCTGAGCCTGACCGAGAACGTCAATATTCTGGTTCTGGACACGCAGTGTTATTCCAATACCGGCGGACAGGCGTCGAAGGCGACGCCACTTGGCGCGGTCACGAAGTTTGGCGAACACGGCAAGCGCAAAGCGCGTAAGGATCTGGGTGTGAGCATGATGATGTACGGTCATGTGTATGTCGCTCAGATCTCGCTGGGCGCGCAGTTAAACCAGACGGTGAAAGCAATCCAGGAAGCGGAAGCGTATCCGGGGCCATCGCTGATCATTGCGTACAGTCCATGTGAAGAACACGGCTACGATCTGGCGCTGAGCCACGATCAGATGCGTCAGTTAACGGCTACCGGCTTCTGGCCGCTGTACCGCTTTGACCCGCGTCGCGCCGATGAGGGTAAACTGCCGCTGGCGCTGGACTCCCGTCCACCGTCAGACGCGCTGGCAGAGACGCTGCTCAACGAGCAACGCTTCCGCCGCCTGAATGCACAGCAGCCAGACGTTGCTGAACAGCTCTGGAAGGATGCGACGGCGGATCTGCAAAAACGCTATGACTTCCTTGCTCAACTGGCAGGCAAAGCGGAAAAGAGCGGTGCTGAATAATACGGCTGTTTGAGTATTCGTCAGGACGAAAAAAAAGCCCGAACCTTGGTTCGGGCTTGTCAATTCATTCGCTGGAAGATCAGTACTTATCGCAATGGCCCAACGAAAAAAGCAAATTGTGACAATAAAGGCATATAACCCGCGCAGAATATCGCAACAAAATTAAATTGTATAATTTTTATTTTATATGTTTTATTAAAAAACATTCATGTCAATTATCATCATTTCTGTAGAATTATTTAATTAAGATTTTACTTAAGACGTAACAATTCATATTTATCTCTTTACGGAACTTCTCCTTTAGCATGATTTCACTTCCCTTATGGGGAGTCACAGGTAAATAAAAAAACTAAAGGGTTATTTCAATGAAAAGAAAAGTACTGGCTCTCGTAATCCCTGCCCTGTTAGCAGCAGGCGCGGCCCACGCCGCTGAAGTTTATAATAAAGACGGCAATAAATTAGATCTCTATGGCAAAGTAGACGGTCTGCATTATTTCTCTGATGACGCAAATTCTGACGGCGATCAAACATACATGCGTATGGGTTTCAAAGGTGAAACTCAGGTTAACGATATGATCACGGGTTACGGCCAGTGGGAATATCAGGTTCAGGCTAACGGTACCGAAGGTGATAAAGGTGACTCCTGGACTCGTCTGGCATTCGCAGGTATTAAAGTCGGTGACTATGGTTCATTCGACTACGGCCGTAACTACGGCGTACTGTACGACGTGGAAGGCTGGACCGATATGCTGCCAGAATTCGGCGGCGACTCTTATACCAAAGCAGACAACTTCATGACCGGCCGTGCTAACGGCGTAGCAACCTACCGTAATACCGACTTCTTCGGTCTGGTGGATGGTCTGAGCTTTGCGCTGCAATATCAGGGTGCGAATGAAAACCAATCCGGCAGCGAAGACACGTATTCCCAGGAGGGGACAAATAACGGCGGTGACCGTAACGTGAAAAACTCCAACGGCGACGGCTTCGGTATCTCTTCAACTTACGATCTGGGTATGGGCGTCAGCTTCGGTGCGGCATATACCACTTCCGACCGAACGAATCAGCAAGCAAATCACTCCACTGCTGGCGGTGATAAAGCAGATGCGTGGACTGCTGGCCTGAAATATGACGCTAACAACATCTATCTGGCGACCATGTATTCTGAAACCCGTAATATGACTCCTTACGGTGGCTCAAACGGCAGTGATAACACCATTGCCAACAAAACCCAGAACTTTGAAGTTACAGCGCAGTACCAGTTCGACTTCGGTCTGCGTCCTGCCGTATCTTTCCTGATGTCTAAAGGTAAGGATCTGGCCGGCGGTGAAGATAAAGACCTGGTTAAATATGCTGACGTAGGCGCGACCTACTACTTCAACAAAAACTTCTCCACTTATGTTGATTACAAAATCAACCTGCTGGATGAAGATGACAGCTTCTACACTCGCAACGATATGTCTACCGACGACGTCGTTGCTCTGGGTATGGTTTACCAGTTCTAAGTCCGTCAGCCCGCTGGCAACGGCGGGCTTTTCTCATAACAACAGTGTTTTATCTATACTAAAACAATATATTTGTTGCGCTAAAACTCTCCATTGATAGATGATATATTGCATAAAGATCTGCTGTAGAGGACGCCGGCAATGAACCATCATCCCGTTAAATCATCCCGTATTGCATCCGTCGGCTATGACGAAACCTCCAGCACGCTGGAAATTCGTTTTCATCGAACCGGTACTCTGCAATATCTCGGCGTCCCGTCGCGTATTTTTCGTGATTTTCTTGTCGTGGTTTCTAAAGGCCGCTTTTATGACGGCGTGATCAAAGGGAAATTTCCAGAGCAGAAACCAAACTCACGCTAAAATGTGACTCCTGTCATTGTACATAAAGTGCCATTAAGGGTTAAACTTTAATCGGATACTTAAACAGGAGGTTTTATGAGCAGAACGATTCTTGTGCCCATCGATATTTCAGATTCAGAATTAACTCAACGCGTTATCACCCATGTTGAAGCCGAGGCAAAAATAGATGACGCAGAGGTCCATTTCCTGACCGTTATTCCGTCACTGCCCTATTACGCCTCTTTAGGCCTGGCCTACTCAGCAGAGTTACCGGCTATGGACGATCTGAAAGCCGAAGCAAAATCTCAACTGGAAGAGATTATCAAGAAGTTCAGTATTCCTGCCGACAGAGTACAGATTCATATCGCGGAGGGTTCTCCGAAAGATAAAATTCTGGAAATGGCTAAAAAATTACCGGCAGACATGGTGATTATTGCTTCTCACCGCCCGGACATCACCACGTATCTGCTGGGCTCCAACGCCGCAGCGGTCGTACGCCATGCCGAATGTTCCGTCCTGGTGGTTCGCTAAACGCATCAGCCCGCACGCCGTTGCGGGCTTTTCATATCCACTTTTCAACCCTGCACGCTTACCTGCGACCTGAGGTATAACGGGTATAAATGTGCTGACATTCTTCTCGCCAATCCGTACCATACACGCCACAGTTTTTATATCAGATTTCTTTTGCCGGTCTTTCCGGCGTGATGCATACTTTTCTGATGCCACACAATGAATTGAGCCTCTATTAAATGTCGCAAAATCAAGATATTAGCAAGAAAGAACAGTACAACCTGAACAAATTACAAAAGCGTCTGCGTCGTAACGTGGGCGAAGCGATTGCTGACTTCAATATGATCGAAGAAGGCGATCGCATCATGGTGTGCCTTTCCGGTGGGAAAGACAGCTATACCATGCTGGAAATTCTGCGTAATTTGCAGCAAAGCGCACCCGTCAACTTTTCACTGGTCGCCGTTAACCTTGACCAGAAGCAACCGGGTTTTCCCGAACACATTCTGCCGGAATATCTCGAGAAACTGGGCGTAGAGTATAAGATCGTTGAAGAAAACACCTATGGGATCGTTAAAGAGAAAATTCCTGAAGGCAAAACGACCTGCTCTCTGTGCTCCCGACTGCGCCGCGGTATTCTCTACCGCACCGCAACAGAACTGGGTGCAACCAAAATTGCGTTAGGCCACCACCGCGACGATATTCTGCAAACGTTATTCCTGAACATGTTCTACGGCGGGAAAATGAAAGGGATGCCGCCGAAGCTGATGAGCGATGACGGCAAACACATCGTTATCCGCCCGCTGGCCTACTGCCGCGAGAAAGATATTGAGCGTTTCTCAGAAGCCAAAGCGTTCCCGATCATTCCGTGCAACCTGTGCGGGTCGCAGCCAAACCTGCAACGCCAGGTCATCGCCGACATGCTGCGCGACTGGGATAAACGTTATCCAGGGCGTATTGAAACCATGTTCAGCGCGATGCAGAACGTGGTGCCTTCTCATCTGAGCGATATTAATCTTTTTGATTTCAAAGGCATTAATCATGATTCCGACGTAGTAGACGGTGGTGATTTAGCCTTTGACCGCGAAGAGATCCCTCTGCAACCCGCAGGCTGGCAGCCAGAGGAAGACGATAATCAGCTGGATGAACTGCGTCTGAACGTCGTGGAAGTGAAGTAATTTCTGACTCAGCCGGATGGCGACGTAAACATCTTATCCGGCCTACGATGCGCATAAGCACCTGTAGGCCGGAACGGGCATTTATTTCAATAAACGAACCCGACAGTTCTTCCCTTTTATCTTTCCGTTCTGCAATTGCTTCCAGGCTTTCTGCGCCACAGGCTGGCGAACCGCCACATAAACATGGGCCGGATGTACGGTAATTTTGCCAATATCAGCGCCATCCAGACCAATATCTCCCGTTAATGCTCCCAGCACGTCGCCCGGGCGCATTTTTGCTTTTTTACCGCCATCAATGCACAGCGTCGCCATTTCAGCTTCCAGCGGTGCAACCGGAACGTTGCCCAGCGGCGTCAGCCAGTTCAGTTTAAGCTGCAACATTTCAGACAGGATATTGGCGCGCTGCGCCTCTTCCGGCGCGCAAAAACTGATCGCCAGACCGCTGTTGCCTGCACGGGCGGTACGACCAATACGGTGTACGTGAACCTCCGGGTCCCACGCCAGCTCGAAGTTTACGACCAGCTCCAGCGACTTGATATCCAGCCCACGCGCGGCGACGTCCGTCGCTACCAGTACGCGCGCGCTGCCGTTTGCAAAACGAACCAGCGTCTGGTCACGATCGCGCTGCTCAAGGTCGCCATGCAGCGATAATGCGCTCTGCCCAACAGAATTAAGCGCATCACAAACCGCCTGACAATCTTTTTTGGTATTACAGAAAACAACGCATGACGCAGGCTGATGCTGGCTCAGCAGCTTTTGCAGCAGCGGGATTTTCCCCTGCGAAGATGTTTCAAAAAACTGCTGCTCGATAGATGGCAGCGCATCCACCGAATCAATTTCAATCGTCAGTGGATTTTGCTGAACCCGACCGCTGATCGCCGCGATGGCCTCAGGCCAGGTGGCGGAAAACAGCAGAGTCTGACGGCGTGACGGCGCAAAGCGAATCACCTCGTCAATAGCGTCGCTAAAGCCCATATCCAGCATCCTGTCGGCTTCATCCATCACCAGCGTTTGCAGGGCATCCAGAGAAACGGTGCCTTTTTGCAGATGGTCAAGCAGGCGCCCTGGCGTCGCGACAATAATGTGCGGCGCATGCTGGAGAGAGTCTCGCTGCGCGCCGAAAGGTTGCCCGCCGCACAACGTCAGGATTTTGGTATTAGGCAGAAAACGCGCCAGACGACGCAGCTCCCCTGCCACCTGATCGGCCAGTTCGCGCGTAGGACAAAGCACCAGCGACTGGGTCTGGAACAGACTGGCATCAATATGCTGTAAAAGCCCGAGACCAAATGCAGCCGTTTTTCCGCTGCCGGTTTTTGCCTGCACGCGCACATCTTTTCCGGCCAGGATCGCCGGTAACGCAGCGGCCTGGACAGGCGTCATCTCAAGATAACCCAACTCGTTAAGATTCTCGAGTTGGGCGGCAGGCAGGACATTCAGAGTAGAAAAAGCGGTCACAATTTAATCTCGCGGTAAAAGACACACAGTCAGCAGGCGCGTATCCTCGCAGATCTCTGCTCTTGATGCGACAATTTAATCGGTTCTTCATCCGGCGGCGGATCTGGCATAGGTTGTGGGCGCGGGATAGGATCGGGAATCGGCACCGGATCGGTTGGTACGGAATCCGACTGGCGCGTTTGCATTTGCAACAACGTGAACAGGCTGGTCATATTACCCTCCGGTCATACAGATTGACTCTTTTAGGGTAGACGCTGATATCCCGCAGGCAAAAAAAAGCCGACTAATCTAAGTCGGCGTCGTACGAATCAATTGTGCTATGCAGTAATTCAAAAAAGGAAGTAAGACAATATGGAGCGCAACGCCCATCGCTTGACGTTGCATTCACCTGCGAGAGAGATATTGCCCCGAATGGGTAGATTGTTTATTGACTTCGCTCAAATTATGCGGCGTTTTTCTGCTCAAAGGACGATGAAAAGCGTTGTTGTTACAACCATTTACTACGATGCAACCATAAGGTAACACCACCAATCAGGACAACTAACAGAATACAGAACATAGAAAATCCAAAATGCCATGCGCCGCCCGGAATTCCCCCGAGATTCACGCCGAACAAGCCGGTTAAAAATGTGCTGGGCAGAAAGACCATCGCCATCAGCGACATCGTATAGGTTCTGCGCGCTAAGGACTCCTGCATAACTTGCGCGATTTCATCGGCCATCACGCCCGTGCGCGCAATACACGCGTCGATCTCATCCAGTCCCCTTCCCAGACGATCCGCGATATCCTGCATTCGACGCCGCTGATCATCATTCATCCAGGCCAGACGCTCGCTTGCCAGTCGCGCATAAACATCACGCTGAGGCGCCATGTATCGACGCATCACAATCAGTTGCTTACGCAGTAACGCCAGGAATCCACGCGGCGGGATCTGCTGATCGAGCAGATTGTCTTCCAGGTCGATAATTTTATCGTGTAATTGCTCGATAAATTCGCTGGCGTGATCCGTCAGGGCGTCACACACGTCGACCAGCCAGCCGCCGCAATCGGACGGGCCAGTCCCTTCCTGCAAGTCGCTAACCACCTCATCAAGCGCCAGAACTTTTCGCTGTCGCGTTGAGACGATAAAACGTTCATCCATATATACACGCATTGCCACTAGCTGGTCAGGGCGTTCATCGGTACTGCCGTTGATGCAGCGTAAGGTGATCAGCGTGCCTTCCCCCATCCGACTGACGCGTGGGCGCGAACTCTCGCCAGCCAGCGCATCACGTACAGAATTCGGTAACAAAGGCGTCGACGCCAGCCACTGCGCGCTGTCAGGGTGGGTGTAATTGAGATGCAACCAGCAGGGATGCTGGCTGTCGATAATATCGTCATTTTCAAGCGGTTTAATGCCGCCGCGACCATCCAGTAGCCAGGCAAAAACGGCATCCGGCACATTGACTTCCGATCCCTTGATGGCTTCCACAACGCCTCCACATTCATTCAACGCTTTTTCGTTAGTCTAGCCTTCGGCGTATGTTAAGCAATACCTCATTATCCCATTGCGCTGAAATGATTCAGAAAAGTACGGTATGGCAGGAAAGGCGCCGGCATCACCGGCGCAAATGTGTTGTACGAGACAATATGGGGTGTTCAACGGATGATAATTTACTTAATCGAAATTTATGAATTTTAGTCTGTAGATCGATAACCTTGCGTTGCATCATCAGCTTTAATATGTCGTACGGGAAAGGGTTAACCTCTTTCAGAATGATTAGCCTGAGTAATGTTTATATAAGTCGCCATCAACCTTTCTTCCTTTTTACTCGTTCACACTTATATCGACCATTGAAAAAAAACTTATCATTCGTGGATTTGTCCAGGTTCCCTGCTAGATTTATCTGCACGTCTATTGTTGTCTCCCGATTTGTGAAAAAACGCTCCATATCACTGTAAGCTGTTAATAAAAAAGCCATTCACCAATAAACCGGCAACACAGCATGTGAAGATAACGGGATTATCGATGATTGCTCACGAACTCAATGCTCTGGATTTATTAAGTTTTCCTGTCTGGATTGTTTTACCACACACAGAAGAGTTAGTTTTCGTAAGGAAGGTGCGAACAAGTTCCTGATATGAGATCATCATATTCATCCGGAGCGCATCCCAGAGGGACATCATGAGCCAT
>NZ_JAOWFM010000003.1:0-218 GCF_030333655.1 Citrobacter sp. CK180
TGCGAAAATTTGAGAGACTCATACACACTTTACGTGTGTCGTTTCAATTTTCAGCTTGATCCAGATTTTTAAAGAGCAAAACTTCGCAGTGAACCTTTTCAGGTACACTCTGAAGTTTTCTTATATGAGCAGTAAAATATGGTGGAGCTATGCGGGATCGAACCGCAGACCTCCTGCGTGCAAAGCAGGCGCTCTCCCAGCTGAGCTATAGCCCCATA
>NZ_JAOWFM010000001.1:0-218 GCF_030333655.1 Citrobacter sp. CK180
AGCTGATAGAAACAGAAGCCACTGGAGCACCTCAAAAACACCATCATACACTAAATCAGTAAGTTGGCAGCATCACCTGGCCAGGGTAATGACTCCAACTTATTGATAGTGTTTTATGTTCAGATAATGCCCGATGATTTTGTCATGCAGCTCCACCGATTTTGAGAACGACAGCGACTTCCGTCCCAGCCGTGCCAGGTGCTGCCTCAGATTCAGGT
>NZ_JAOWFM010000023.1:0-248 GCF_030333655.1 Citrobacter sp. CK180
CAGGCTACCGGGGCGGGCGCGAGGTAGCGTCCCTGCAAAACGCGCCCTGAACCCGCATCCATGCGGGTTCCTCCGGCCTTACGGAAACACGTCGGCAATTTTCAGCCGGACCTGCCCACACCTGACCATTTCTGCGGTTTGTTTTTTAACAGCAAAACCGGTGCGACTGAAAATCAGAGCATTGCAGCAATGCCCCTGTTCCGGCTGAAAATCGATGAGACGTTGACGGCTGACCGGGTCCGCCCGCA
>NZ_JAOWFM010000024.1:0-23007 GCF_030333655.1 Citrobacter sp. CK180
GGCTCATGATGTCCCTCTGGGATGCGCTCCGGATGAATATGATGATCTCATATCAGGAACTTGTTCGCACCTTCCTTAGACGTTTGCAGTTTGGGAAAAGCTTCTTCATATTGTCTCCACTCTGACCCCAGCGTCTTTTTCCAGTCGGTATTGGCTTTGATGCCATATCCATAGCAGATATGCACAGCGGTTTCGCATTTTAGCCCTTCAATGGCTTTTTCTAACGCGGCGCTCCCCCAGTCATTCACTTCATCAAAAAACACATTAAATGCGGGCTCATCAAACTGGATAATATCGACGCCGGCAGCTTCTAACTCTCTGGCTTCCTGATTGAGAATTTTTGCAAATTCCCAGGCCAGCTTTTCGCGGCTTTTATAGTGGGCATCGTAGAGCGTATCGATCATCGTCATAGGCCCTGGCAGCGCCCATTTAATCGGCTGACGAGTGAGCTGGCGTAAATACTTTGCATCTTCAACAAAAACGGGTTTTTGACGCGCTACCGCATCAACAACGGTCGGTACGCTCGCATCATAGCGATTACGAATTTTAACAATCTGACGTTTCTCAAAATCAACGCCGCTGAGGTGTTCAATAAACGTGGTGACAAAGTGTTGGCGCGTTTGCTCGCCATCACTAACAATATCAATACCTGCCCGTAGTTGATCATCCAGGGACAAACGTAGCGCATCTTGTTTTCCCTCGATTAATTCCTCATTTTGCAATTTCCAGGGCGACCAAAGCGTCTCAGGTTGAGCAAGCCAGGAAGGTTTAGGTAAACTGCCAGCCGTTGAAGTGGGTAGTAATATTTTCATAATCGATGACCTTTTATTTTCGGTTAATCAAAGAGCGTAGTGAGCAGACCATTTTTCAAGAATATCTTTGTATGGTTTGATGAAATGCTCTTCTGTAAACTTTCCCTGCTCAATAGCCAGCTGGCTGCGTTCTTCCCGATCATAAACAATTTTTGTTAATGAATGATCCTGGTGGTTCAGATTTGGTTGATAGCATTGACCTGCTGCGGCGTTAGCATTGTAAATTTCAGGTCGGTAAATCTTCTGGAACGTCTCCATCGTGCTGATGGTGCTGATAAGCTCAAGATTCGTGTAATCACTAAGTAAATCACCAGAAAAATAAAAGGCCAAAGGTGCAACGCTATTTTGGGGCATAAAATAGCGAACCTGCAAATCCATTTTTTTGAAGTATTTCTCAGTTAACGAAGAACCACCTGGCTGGTATTCGATACCCAATACAGGATGCTGATTTCCAGTCCGATGATAGATATCGTTACTTGATACGCTGAGACATATTACAGGTGGTTTTTTGAAATGCTCTTTGTATTCATTTGAGTTTATAAAATGTTTAAATATGTTCCCATGCAAATCACCAAAATTATCTGGAATACTAAACTCAGGTTCGTTTTTGTTATGTTCTGGCAGTAATACGCTAAAATCATAATCTCGTACGTAAGAGGAGAAATTATTCCCGACAATACCTTCAAAACGTTCGTTGTTCTTTTTGTCAATAATATTGGTTTTTAATATTTCAATAGCGGGGAATGTATCGCTGTTGCTATCAACGTTAATATTCATTGCAACAGAAATGATATCAAGTTCCACAGAATAACGATCGCTTTTGGGGTTATCCCAATACGCCAGTGTATTGAAGCGATTGTCAATCATCACTAACGTGTTGCGTAAGTTTTCCTGGCGGTTCTTTCCTCTGGCCAGATTCGCAAAGTTGGTAGTAATACGCGTATTTTCCGAAGGGTTATAATGTTCATCGAAGCGACTGCTTTTGATCGTAAATGTAAAATCGTTATTCATCGTGATCCTGCATCCTAAGTCATGATATGAAAACTGAATTAATTTATTGATTTTACAGAGTTACCTGACTTTATTATTGAGCAGTCTTCATGTTATCAATAAGTGAGTAAGGTCTCTTTTATGCCAGAGTCACTGGATGAGTGAAAGAGACTTAATTTCATTACAACATGAGTCATATTCATGGTCTGCTGTACGGTCAAACCCGGTCATGCTTGTAATCGATTAAGTTGAATAGTGATTCTTCTGATGACCGGTTCACCTGGCTCTGTTATTCAAGCGCAGCCGGCAGGAGGCTGTGCAGCAGAACATTAGCGCCTTTTTCTGCCCATTCCGGCTGAATATTTTCTGCCTCGTTATGGCTGATGCCTTTTTCGCAGGGGATAAAAATCATGCTGGCGGGCGCGATTTTGCTGATATAACAGGTATCGTGACCGGCGCCGGACACCATCCGTTTGCTGCTGTATCCCAGTGCCTGGGCCGCGTTTGCGCTGCGCTGTAGACAGGTCTCGTCAAATGCGATGGGGGCGTAATCGAAGATGCGTTCCACGTCGAGCTGAATGCCGCGCTGATTCAGATCGGCGGTTGCCTTGCGAAGCGCCGTTTCCATTGCCTGGAGGGCGGCAGTCTGTGGATGACGAAATTCCACGCTGCAATGTACTTCCCCTGGCACTACGTTACGCGATCCCGGTGAAATCTGCGCCATGCCGATTGTCGCTCTGCCGTCAGGTTCGTGCTGATTGCCAATGTCTTCCACCGCCAGCGCCAGACGGGCGAAAGTGGTCAACGCATCGCGGCGGCTGGCCATTGGCGTGGTGCCGGCATGGGCGGCAAATCCGCGGATTACAACGTTGAACCAGCGCTGGCCCATAGCGGCATGCACCAGGCCGATATCAATACCTTCCTCTTCGAGAATCGGGCCTTGCTCGATATGTAGCTCGTAACAGGTGTAGACAGGGAAGGCGACGGCGGGCTGGTCGCCACGGTAACCGATGGCCTCAAGCGCCTCGCCGACGCTGATACCGTCCTGATCTTCACGCGCCCACGCGTATTGTTGTGTGAACTGCCCGCTCCAGACGCCGGAGGCCAGCATTGCTGGCGCGAAGCGCGCGCCTTCTTCATTGGTCCAGTTGACCAGTACAATATCGCGTTCGGTCTCAATGTTCTGATCGTTTAAAGTACGCAGCACTTCCAGCCCGGCCAGAACGCCGTAAATTCCATCATATCGCCCACCCAGCGGCTGAGAATCAACGTGTGAACCGGTCATCACCGGCGCAAGCTGTGGTTTTTTACCGGTGCGGCGAATAAACATGTTGCCCATGCTATCGATTTCGCAGCGGAATCCGGCTTCCAACGCCCAGTCGCGCAGTAAATCACGGGCGAGGCGATCCTCATTGCTTAATGCCAGTCGGGTGACGCCACCGGCTGGCGTGCCGCCGATTTGCGCCATTATCTCAAGCGTTGACCATAAACGCTCTGCGTTCACGCGGATCATACGTCTTCCTTTTTGGTGCGATAGCGAAAGTCACAGCATGCGCCACCCTGCATGATGGTGGTCGTACGGGTCAGCTCCACGTCGGGCGCGTAGCCGACGATAAATTTCTCATCGCGGGCGCAGGAGAGCAGGTGGCCAATCTCACCGAGGCCCATCTCGTGGTACATCTCGGCATAACGGCAGCGGGTGACGTTATAGTTGTACTGCTTGTCGTCGGCGTCGATCACTTTGACATCCAGCGCGTTATCCTTCTCCCACAGGTATTGCAGGGCGATAAAACTCTTCACGTCTGTGCCATTCGGCTCCTTGCGCGCAAATTCTTTACCGGCATCGATCGCCGCCTGCTCAATGGCTTCGCCAATGACCGCCTGGGCGCGGGCTTTCCCTATCTCGCGCACCAGGATTTCATAGATTGGTTTAATAATCTCTGCTTCTATTTTGCGGCGGGCGAGAATGCCCAGCTCATTATTATCACTCATCACATTGCCTCACTGCGTTACTTCGTTTTGGCGCCGCCCAGTACCGTTTGCGGCTGCCATTTACCATCCACGACTTTGTAGACGGTGAAAGACGGCGATTTCAGGTTGCCTTCATTATCAAAAGCGATCTGCCCGGTAACGCCGGAATAGCTTATTGCGCGCAGAACCGGCAGATACTCAGCCGGATCGACAGAGTCGGCTTTTTCCATCGCAGCAACCAGAACGCGGGTGGCGTCATAGGCGAATGGGGCGTGGAGTTCAATATGGGTGTGGTAGCGAGACTGATACTCTTGCTCAAACGCCTTACCGCCCGGCATCTGCTCAACCGGCAGGCCCGGCTCCAGCGCCACGACGCCTTCGCCTTCTTTCTGGGCCAGTTGCAGGAAGGTCTGGCTGACGAAGCCGCCTGCGCCCATCAGCGTGGCGTTCATACCCAGCTGTTTGATACGACGCGCCAGCGGCGCGGCCTGGCTATCCACGCCGCCGAAGAAGATCAGGTCAGCATTTTTGCTACGAATGGCGGTCAGCACGGCGCTGAAATCCACGGTTTTGTCGTCAACGTACTGACGGTCAACAATCTTCACGCCCTGCGCTTCAAGTGATTTTATAAACTCGTCAGCCAGCCCCTGACCGAATGCGGTACGGTCGTCGATCACGGCAATACGTTTTGCCTTCAGGGTATTCACCGCATACTGACCGGCAAACTGGCCGCCGTCGTCGTCATGCCCCATCACACGGAAGCTGGTATCAAAGCCCTGTCTGGTATAGGCATGGCCGGTGGCAACGGGCGCGACCTGGGCGATACCCGCATCGTGATAAACGCGTGCCGCCGGAATACTGGTGCCGGTATTCCAGTGGCCGACCACGCCCGCCACGCCGCTATCGACCAGACGCTGCGCCACAGCCACGGCAGTGCGCGGGTCAGACTGATCGTCTTCAGATTGCAGCCTGAAGGTCACCGCTTTACCACCGATGGTCGGGTGCTGCTTGTTGATATCGTTAATCGCCAGTTGGGCGCCGTTCTCCAGATCTTTACCAATACGGGCAGACGGGCCGGTAAGCGGGCCTGCAAGACCGATGGTCACGGTTTCGCTTTCCGCTGACCATGCACCTGTAGAGGCAAAATTACTGAGCAGAATAGCGGCGCTGAGCGCACTGATTTTTACTGTTTTCATTGTTTTTCCCTGCTGTTGGTGAGTGTGTTAAACAGGCATTTCGCCCAAATAAATCTGTGCAATTTGATCGTCATTAAGCATCGCTTTCGACTCGCCGTGATGCACAATGCTGCCGCTGTCCATCACCCAGGCGCTGTCGGTTACTTCCAGCGCCAGTCGGGCGTTTTGTTCAATGAGCAGCAGGGCGACGCCGCATGCGCGCAGCCCGGCGATCACGGTAAAAATGTTTTCCACCATCCTGGGGGCTAACCCCATAGATGGCTCGTCGAGGATCAGCAAACGCGGGCGGCTCAGCAGGGCGCGGTTGAGCGCTAACAGCTGCTGTTCGCCGCCAGAGAGCAGTCCTGCAAGCTGGTGCTGGCGTTCGCCAAGACGCGGGAAACGCTCAAAAATCTCTGCCATTTCGCGCTTAACGCTGGCGGCGTCACGCCTTAACCATGCCCCCATCTGCAAATTTTCAAGCACCGTCATGCGGGCAAAGATGCCGCGACCTTCCGGCACCATCACCAGCCCGTTGCGCAGCAGCGTCTCCGGTTTCTGTTTGCGTACGGCTTTGCCATTGAACTCAATGTTGCCGTTAAAACTTTCCAGCCCGGTGATGGCGCGCACGGTGGAACTTTTACCCGCGCCGTTGGCGCCAATCAGCGTGGCTTGTTCACCCTCATGCAGGGTAAAGGAGATATCGCGAACGGCCTGAATACCGCCGTAATGCACATCCAGGCGTTCCACCTTCAGTAACTCAGACATGCTTATTGCCTCCAAGCCAGGCTGCGATAACTGCCGGGTCGCGACGCACGCTATCCGGCGTGCCGCAGGCCAGCGTTTTGCCGTAATCGAGCACCGTCAGGCGGTCGCAGATGTTCATCACCAGCTTGACGTCGTGCTCGATCATCAGCAGGGTTTTGCCATCTTCACGAATACGAATTAATAGCTCGCCAAGTGCGACCTTCTCGGCGGCATTCATCCCCGCAGCAGGTTCGTCAAGCGCCAGAAGCAGCGGATCTGTAGCCAGCGCGCGGGCGATCTCAAGACGACGCTGGTGGCCATAGGCCAGATCGCAGGCGCGGTAATGGGCAAACTTTGCAATGCCGGTGTACTCCAGCCAGCGCCAGGCCTGTTCGCGGGTTTGCGCTTCTTCCTCACGGGCGCGTTTATGGCGGCTCAGTGCAGCCCATAGCCCATTACGGGTACGAACGTGGCGACCGACCATCACGTTTTCCAGCACCGACATCTCGTTGAACAGACGCACGTTTTGAAAAGTGCGTGCAATCCCGGCGGCGGTGACTTTCTCTATCTGTTTTGGGTAATAGGGTTGGTCTGCAATAAAAAACGCCCCCCTGTCTGCCGGGTAAAGCCCGGTAATCAGGTTAAAACAGGTGGTTTTTCCGGCTCCGTTGGGGCCGATCAGGCCGTAGATCTCGCCTTTATTAATGGAAAGCGAAACATCGTCCACGGCGGTCAGGCCGCCAAAGCGTTTGGACATATTGCTCACGGTTAACAGGCTCATGCTTTCACCTCTTTGTGGCGAACCGGCCAGATACCGGATGGGCGAACCAGCATCACCAGCACCAGTGCAAGGCCGTAGAAGAGCTGACGCAAAATTTCCGGGTCAATCAGTACCGTGCCGAACAACATCTGTTGAACAGGGGCCGCCTGGCTACGGAGCAGTTCCGGCAGAGCGGTCAGGAGCACCGCACCGAGGATCACGCCGGGGATATGGCCCATACCGCCCAGCACCACCATCGCCAGCACGGCAATGGACTCTTGCAGGGTGAAGGATTCCGGGGAGACAAATCCCTGAAACGCGCCAAACAGTGCGCCAGCGACGCCGCCAAACGAGGCGCCCATAGCAAAAGCCAGCAGCTTATAGTTACGCACGTTAATGCCCATCGCGCGGGCCACGTCTTCGTCCTCACGAATCGCGTGCCAGGCGCGACCGATACGTGAGTGTTGCAGGCGCAGGCAGACAAAAATGATCGCCACAATGACCAGCATCAGCAGGTAGTACCACAGCCACAACGCGGGCACTTTAAAGCCGAGCCAGTGATAAACACCGCTGAACTTCAGGCCAAACAGGTTAAGCGTATCCACGCCGGTGATGCCTTTGGCACCGTTGGTGATATTCACCGGACGATCGAGGTTGCGCATCAGAATGCGGATAATTTCGCCAAAGCCCAGCGTAACAATTGCCAGATAATCCCCGCGCAGCTTCAGCGTCGGTGCGCCAAGCAAAATGCCGCATACGGCAGCGACCAGCGCCGCAGCCGGAACGATCAGCAGATACGAGGTATGTAGCCCGTTCGGGAACCAGACGGTGAGGATTGGGAACACCTCAGACAGATGGGGAGAGGCCAGCAGAGCGGCCAGATAAGCCCCAACGGCATAAAAGGCAATAAACCCCATATCCAGCAGGCCGGTATAGCCCACGACGATATTGAGCCCCAGCGCCAGCATGATGTAGAGCAGGGCGAAATCGATCACGCGGACCCAGTAGTTACCGCCAAGCTGACTGGCAACGACAGGAGCGATCAGCAATGCGATGCAGAACAAGGTCATGCCTGACCAGAATTTGCGCGTCGTGGCTGGAGCTTGCAGTTGTACGGTTGTCATTGATTTTCCCTTACGCTCTGTGCGCCACGCGCTCGCCCAGCAAACCTGCCGGACGGAATACCAGCACCAGGATCAACACGATGAAGGCAAACACGTCCTGGTAATTACTGCCAAAGACGCCGTTAGTGAGCTCACCGAGATAGCCCGCACCCAGCGCTTCTATGACACCCAGTAAAATCCCGCCGATCATCGCACCGCGAATATTGCCAATGCCGCCAAGCACGGCGGCGGTGAACGCTTTAATTCCGGGGAGAAAGCCCATTGAGAAGCTGGCGTTACCGTAGTTGCTCGCCATCATCACGCCGGCCAGCGCCGCAAAAATGCCGCCGATAGCAAACGTCAGGGTGATGATGGCGTTTGGGTTAACGCCCATCAGCGTGGCGACCCGCGGATTCTCTGCCACTGCGCGCATGCCTCGCCCGAGGCGAGTGTATTCAACCAGCAGCCACAGACCGGTCATGACTGCCAGCGCCAGCCCGACGGTGACAATGCCGGTGAGAGTGATAATCGCGGGTGGATGAGTTTCGCCGCCGGAGGTCACGGCGATCGGGGCCATCGACAGGATCTGCGGGAACATCAGCGGGTTGCGGGTCCAGACGATCATCGCCACGGTTTGCAGTAATACGGAAACGCCGATACCGGAGATCAGCGGAGCCAGCCGTGGGGCGTTACGCAGCCTGCGATAGGCGAAACGTTCTACCGCCATTGCCAGCAGGGCGCAGACGGCCATCGCAATGAGCAGCGCTACACCGAGTTGCAGTAACTGCGGCATAGCAGGGAAGGTATGATTCAGGACATTGATGGCGGAGAGCGTAGTAAGCGCGCCAACCATCAGGATATCGCCGTGAGCAAAGTTAATAATACGCAAAATACCATACACCATGGTATAGCCCAGCGCGATCAGCGCGTAGATGCTGCCCAGCATCACACCGTTTATCAGTTGTTGTATGAGTGTGTCCAACGTTTGTACCCAACAAATTGCTCTTTCAGTGGGTACCATCCAATAATTGAATAAAATTGTAAAATACACATATATTATTTCTTATGATAAACAGATATTTTCATATCTTAATGATTAATATGATTATTTTATTAATCACAAAACAAGGTTACAGCCTAAAGAAATCAATATATGAATAAAACAGAACAATTGACGACATTGCCCTCCTTTGCGGAGAGTCGCCTTGCCAACGATCCTCCGTTGCGGGCGGTGCGTGCCTTTGAAGCCATTGCCCGGTTAGGAAGCGTGACGCAAGCCGCGAGGGAACTGGCGATTTCGCCATCTGCGGTTAGCCATCAGCTCAAATTGCTTGAGGGATATCTGCAAATCGCGCTCACTGAACGGCATGGGCGACGACTGGCGCTGAGCCAGCAAGGGCGTGAATATTATCGTTCGATCCGTGCGGCGTTTAACGTTTTGCGTCAGGCGACGGAGCATCTGGTGGAGCAGGAGCAGACCCGGCAGGTAACGATTAGCCTGATTCCGCTTTTTGGGATGGGCTGGTTTATTCCTCGCCTGCCGATGTTTATGCGCGCGAACCCGCATACCGAGATTAACGTGGTGTATGCCAATCACCGCAACTATCTGAGTGATGCTTCAGACATGTCGATACGCTTCGGCAATGGCAACTGGGCGGGATACCAGAGTGAAAAACTGATTTCCGGGCGCATGGTGCCAGTATGCAGCCAGGCGTTTTTGCGACTGCATGGTCATATTGATACCCCGGAGCAACTGATGCAGATGCCGCTGCTGCATGATGAAGAACGAACCACCTGGCATCAATGGTTTATTCAGCAGGGCGTGAAGCGTTCCCCGCCGCGCAGCGGCCCCTTGTTTGAGGACGGTCTGCTGACGCTGGCGGGCGTACAGGCAGGACTGGGATGCGCCCTGATGCGCGAACCCCTCATTATGCCGTACCTGGACAAAGGCGAGCTGGTGAAGATTTTCGATCTGCCAATAGATGACGGGCGTGACTACTATTTGTGCGTCCGCCAGGATAGTGAAATGACGCAGGATGGCAAGCTATTACAGAACTGGTTAAGGCGCGAAGCGGCTACCGTATAACGATGTCACTGCGGATGAAGCGAATAGGGGCGACATAATGAAATGCCGTTTTCAGCGCAGCGTTGCATAGCCTCTGGAGAACGCAATTTCTTCCCGGTCGCAGACGACTTGCCAGGCGTCTGCTGACGGGGTGATAAATCCCCGCAGCCCCAGAGGCCGTAATAGCGTGGCGTCGCGTTCTGTGTTCAGCGTCAGCAGCGCCGTTTGCAGTGCCGTAATGGCCTGTGGATTAACGGTATCGCTTGCCACCAGTAAAGGCATCGGTGCGGGAACGCTGCGCGTCAGTATGCGCACATGGCGCGTTAATTCCGGCTCATACCGGCACAGAAGCGACCAGGCATAGCTGTCCAACGGGCCGACATCCGCTTCGCCCACCGCCAGCGCTTCCACCACGCGTCGCGGGGTGATTAGCGGCCCGACAAGCGTGCGATAGAGCGTCTTTCGCGTTTCGTTAATGTATGCCGACAAATGATAGCGTACCGCGTTATAGCCGGAGTGCGACTCCGGGTTGGTATACGCCAGCCGCCCGTCGAATGTCTCTTCCAGACATCTGGCGGTAGACGATGTCGGCACCATAAATAGGGTGCGGTAGTGCCCTGGAATCCCTTCCCTGGCGGCCTCTTCCGTAACCGGCGCGGCCACCGGGCGTACCGGAAAGCGCCGCTGCGCGAAGGGCCAGCCGCACATGAATACCGCCAGCAGATCGGAACGAGCCCATAGCCCCTCCAGCCTGGCCGGGGCCGGGTAGTCAACAATCTCTGCCGTCAGCCCGGCGCGGCGCACGGCTTCGGACAGGAGTCTTTTCCACCCCTCCGCCGCTGCCGGAGTTACCGAGTACATTCTTGCGTTAACAATCATCGGTAACGTAGCTCCTGACCAATACCCAGCGCATGCGCTTTCTTAAGCATCGTATGCCCCAGCGCAATATCGCTTAGCGACAGCCCCCGGTGCCAGAAGAGGATGGTTTCATCATCATTTTCACGGCCTGGCTTCGTGCCCGCGACAATGTCGCCCAGCTCGGCATGCAGGGTATGCTCACTTAATTTTCCCGCTTCTACGTGGGCTCGCAGTGAACCAAACATGCCGCCTTTGCACTGCCCCCAGTCGTCCACCACCAGCTTGTCCATCATGTCGGTGAGCGACAGCTCCACGGCGCTCATGGTGCCGTAGGGCACAACAAAGGCGCCGGGCTTTATCCATTCTGTTTTTAACAGCGGCGTCGGCGCATTAAGACGCGAGGCTTCGACCACAATATCCGCGCCGCGCACGCAGCTTTCCCAGTCATCGGTAACGATGATTTTTTTGCCGAGATCCTGCTCCAGACGGCGGGCAAATGCGGTACGGCTTTCCGGGCGACGCGAATGAATGCGGATTTCATCAAAATCATAAATGCTGTTGAGCAGACGAACGTTCCACCAGGCGGTTCCCCGCGCGCCGATATGCCCCAGCACTTTACTGTTGCGGCGGGCAAGGTGGCGTGCGCCCAGCGCGGTAAGCGCGCCGGTGCGCATATCTGTGATTGCCGATGCGTCCAGAATGGCGACCGGCATCCCGGTGCGCGGATCGAACAGGTTCAGTAGCGCCATTTCCGAGGGCAGCCCGAGCGTATAGTTATTGACGTAATCGCCGACGATTTTTACCCCGGCGAGTCCCAGCGGTTCGATATAACCGCGCAGCACGTTAAAGTGGCCGTTAAACGCTTTATCGGGAATTAAATGCATGCGCGGTTCAATGACTGTTTTTTTCTCTCCCTGTGCCCGCAGCCCGTCCTCCACCGCCGTGAGGATTTCTGTATCCGTGAGCTTCAGTTGGTCAACGTCGGGGCCGTTTAGCCAGGTTAAATGGATGGGTTGAGTCATAGATTTCTCTCACTGGTAGCATGGTTCGCATCGGGTCGTACGTGGGTGAAAAGCCGCTGGCGAGTTAATACGCCAACGGGCGCGCCGCATTTGGTGACGGTGATGCTGTCGGCGCGCCGGGAAAGCATCAGCGCCAGCGCATCTTTCAGAGTAGCGTTGACGTCAAGCCGTTGTGGATGGTCAGCGCTCAGAGACGTTTCCATCGCCTGGGCTACCGGGGTAATAGCAAGAAGTTTCAGCGCCGCATCGCTGCCGACAAAAGCCGCGACGAACTCATCTGCCGGGGCCGAGAGCACTTCAGCGGGCGGGGCATACTGGCACAGGCGTCCTTCGCGCATAATGGCGATGCGATCGCCCATTTTGATGGCCTCATCAAGATCGTGAGTGACGATAATCACCGTCTTTTTCACGCGTTGCAGAATCTGCTTAAACTCGGTCTGTAATCGCCCGCGAACCAGCGGATCGATGGCGCCGAACGGTTCATCCATCAGCATGACCGGCGGGTCCGCCGCCAGTGCGCGGGCAACGCCGACCCGTTGCCGCTGACCACCGGAAAGCGCGGCAGGAAATCGGTTGGCGTATTGCCGGGCATCCAGCCCGACCAGTTCCAGTAATGTTTCCACTCGCGCCTGAATACGCGAGGCGCTCCAGCCCAGCAGGCGCGGCACCGTGGCGATGTTGTCGGCGACGGTCATATGCGGGAACAGTCCGATGTTCTGAATAACGTAGCCGATATGCCGACGCAGCATCACCGGATCTTCCGTTGCGACGTCGCGCCCATTTACCCGGACACGCCCGGAAGTGGGTTGTTCCAGCCGGTTGATTAAGCGCATGGTGGTGGTTTTACCGCAGCCGGAAGGGCCAATCAGGGCCGTGGTGGTTCCCTCTTCAAACGTCATGGAGAGATCGTCAAGCGCTTTACGCGGCGAACCAGGATAAATTTTGCTAATATTTTCCAGAGTAATCATTGTATTAGCCCTTTACGTCGGCTGAGAATACAGGCGCTCAAGCAGGGCGAAAAGCGCTTCGATAGCCACAGCGAGCAGAATAATCGGCACCGCGCCGACCAGCAGGCGCGACATGTCCATGATGGCAATGCCGGTGGTGACAAAATCCCCCAGACCGCCGCCACCGATAAATGACGCCAGAGCCGCGCCGCCGACAACCTGTACGGCGGCGGTACGGCAGCCGGCGAGAATGCCGGGAGCCGCCAGTGGCAGTACGATTTTGCCTGTGACCTGCCAGGGCGTGAGCCCCATGCCGTGCGCCGCTGAGAGCGTATCCGGGTTCACGGACTGAATGCTGGTGCAGGTGTTGAGCAAAATCGGCGGCACGGCCAGCACCACCAGCGCGACGACTGAAGGCAGCAGGCCAATACCGAGAAACGGCATGACCGCCGCAAGGATCGCCAGACTTGGGATCGTCCGCAGCGTGCTGGCGCCGCTGGTGATGATAAAAGCGAGGCGAGGGATGTTCGCGATCAGCACGCCCGTCGGGATAGCAATAATCAGGGCGATGCTGAGCGCCAGCCCGCACATCATCAGATGCTGCCACACTGCCTGCCAGAACAGCGGCTGGTTATCCAGCACCCATAGCCATGCCTGGGTTATCATTGGTCTCTCCCCTGTAAAACGCGCCGCTGTAGCCGGACAAAAAACAGATCCGCGCCGATCGCCAGCAGCGACGTCAGGCCGCCGCCGATAAATATTTTCTCTGGATAGCGCTGATCCAGCCCGGCGAGAATAATTGCGCCAAGTCCACCGGCGTTGATATATGCCGCGACCGTAGCGATGCCGATAAGCGTGGTGGTGGCAATGCGCAGTCCGGTGATGATGAACGGTAGCGCCAGCGGCAGTTCCACTTCGCGCAGATTGCGCCAGGCGCCATATCCCATTCCGCGCGCCGCTTCGCGGACGTCCAGCGGAATGGCATGAAAACCGGTGGCAATATTGCGGGTCAGGATCATCAGCGCATAGGCTGTCAGCCCGACAATCGCCGGGAGCATTCCGATGCCGAGCCACGGGATGAGCAGTGCGAATAGCGCCAGCCCTGGAATGGAAAAAATCATGCCGGTGACCGCCATCACCAGCGCATACAGTCGCGGGCGGCGGGCGGTGGTAATGCCGAGAAACAGTGAAATAGCGAACGCCATCAGCATTGCGGTGCCGACCAGTACCAGATGCTGCCAGAGCGCCAGCAGAATGTCGTCATAGTGTCGCGTCGCCCAGCGCATCAGGAGGTCTCCAGCAATACGGCCTGGCCTGCAAGCCATTCCGGCTGCATTATTGCGTCGGCCAGAACGGAAATATCGCCGGCGCTGGCGCGATCTTCATCCAGCGGCGCCACCCGAGCGCGAATCTTGTCGTGTAATGCCGTTGCATAGCGTCCTGGCCGTGGCGACGCCTGAAGATCCAGCGCCTGCGCGGCGACCAGCAGTTCAATGGCCACCAGATAGCGCAGGCTTTCCAGTAGTCGTGTGGTTTTGGCGACCACCCCCATTGCCTGCGAGGCGTAATCTTCAATCCGATCGGCTACCGGCATCGTCAGCGGGGAGAGCGGCTGGGCATGATGGGCGATATCGCTGACCAGCGCGGAAACCGTTTTTTGCAGCGTGGCGAAGCCTGTCTGCCCGGCGTGGCGGGTGAGAAAACGCGGCAGGCCGCTGGCGGCGGGTGACATCAGTTTCATGATGCGTTCGCCGCTGCATGCGGCATGGCGGGCGAGAGCCAGCCCGAGGCTTTCCAGCGCCAGCGCCAGATGCGTGGCATCAAAATTGGCATTTGCCAGGACCTGTTCAGACTCAGCCAGCAGGCCGGGATTGTCGTCGGCGCTGTTGAGTTCCAGTTCCACCGCCGCGCGGGCATTCAGCCAGGCGTGGTGAACGCAGGCCAGCACCGGCGCGACGCAGCGGAAGCTGAGCGGGTCCTGCAACGAACGCGCGCTGCCGGGCTGGAGTAGCGGGCTGCCTTCCAGCAGCGCCAGCAGATACGCGGCGGTTTTAGCCTGTTGCGGTGCGGGGCGCATCCGCGCCGCCCAGGGCGTCAGCGGCGAGATATTAGCGCGAAACGCTTCAAACGAGAGCACGATAGCGCCCGCGTGGGCGTTCATAAGCCGGGCGGCGTCGTGCAGCAGCAGCGCGGCGAGGCCGACGCTGGCGGCGTTAGACGACACCAGCGCCAGCCCGTCTTTTCCACGCAGCGGCGCAGGCGTCAGACCCGTCTGGTTCAACAGTGCGGAGACCGGCGCCACCGTACCCTGATATTCCGCTTCGCCATCGCCGATGAGCGCGCATCCGATATGCGCCAGCGGCGCGAGATCCGCTTCGCCGATAGATCCGATAAGCGGAACGCGCGGATGGATGCCTTCGTTGATAAAGGCCAACAGCGTCTGCGCCACGGGCAGAGAAATACCCGATGCGCCCTGCACGAAACCCGCAAGACGCGCCAGCATGATCGCGCGAACCTGTGCGGGCGTTGCCTGCTGGCCGACACCGACCGCCCGCGCTAGCGGGATTCGTCGCTGAATCGCCTGTAGCAGATCCTCATCGTGACGGTCATTTTGCGTGTGCAGCAGCGTCGTATCGACATTAGCGCCAAGCCCGGTGGTGACGCCATAGATATGCTTTCCGGCGCTGATGCTGTGCAGCAGAAAATCAAAGGACGCGCTGATGGCCTGCTGCGCCTGCGCCCCCAGCGCGACAGTCTGGCCGCAGTCAGCGACAGCTCGCACGTCATCAAGCGTGAGCGGCGCGTCGCCCAGAAAAAGTGTCGTTGTCACGGTCGTACCCTATTTAATTACGCCTTTTGCGCGCAAAAAGTCTTCCGCCACATCGCGCGGTTCTTCTTTATTCTTTTCCACTTCCGCATTCAGTTTTTGCATCGTGGCGTTATCAAGCAACTGGCTGATGTTATTTAAAATGTCGCGAACCTGGGGATGTGCCTGTAGTGCTGTATCGCGCACGACCGGCGCAACTTCGTAGGGAGGAAAGAGGTGTTTATCGTCTTCCAGTGCGACATACTGGTTTTCCGCGATTTGCCAGTCGGTTGCGAAGCCGTTTGCGACGTCTATTTGCCCGGCAGCAAGGGCGTCGTAGCGCAGGCCGACTTTGGCAAACTGGCGGAAAGCTTTAAATTTAATGCCGTAGGTCTGCTCCAGCCCTTTCAGGCCGTCCTGACGGTCGCCAAACTCCGCACCTGCGCCGATGGTCAGTTCCGGCGCGGCTTTGGCGAGATCGGAGAGCGTTTTCAGGTGGTATTTCTCTGCGGTTTGTTTGCTCACCAGCAGTGCGTAGCCGTTGTTCACGCGGGCTGGTTGCAGCCAGGTGAGATGATATTGCTGCTGGTAGGCGTCGCTGACCTGCTTAAACACCTGTGCGGCATCGGAGGAGGGCTTTCCTTTGACCACTGCGCTGAGCGCCGTACCGGTATATTCCGGGTACATATCAATTTCGCCTTTCAGCAACGCGGCGTGGGCGATTAACGTCCCGCCCAGGTTTGTTTTGCGTTCAACGGAAAGACCGGATTGCTCCAGTGCCTGGGCATAGATTTCCGCCAGAATATATTGTTCGGTAAAGTTTTTGCTGCCCACAACGAAATCCGCTGCCTGCGCCTGCGCTGCGAACAACCCCAGCGCCAGCCAGGAGGCTGCCAGTTTGTTTTTTATGCTCATCCCCGTTTCCCCGCAAAGAAATGCATGAATTTACTTGTATATACAAACCAGCGAAGCTAGCAGCATATTGACGGCGCATGAAATAGGGATTCGTTCTTTCTTATAACGAAACTTTAAATGTTTACTATTTGGCTGACTTCTCCTCGTACCAGCATCGTCAGACAAGTTTCAGGCGGGGCTCAGTGCCGTTGAATGGTCTTAACGGCGGAGAGCGCCGGGTGGATACGTAAGTAATTTTGGCTGCTCAGTAATCCCATCTTTTTTAATGCCGACCTCTTGTAGTAAGAGACCGTTTTTTCAGAGATGTTTATTGCGCTGTACATTCGTTTCACATTCCCGGCGCGGACTAACTCGCTGAGAATAAAAAACTCTTTGTCAGTGATGGTGTTACTTTCCGTATTTTTTCTATTTGAAATAGCTATCAGAATATCGTTTAATTCTGATAATGTTTTGTTTTTATTGAAGTAATATACACCGTACTGGCAAAAGAAATGGCGACGGGAATGCAGGCCTGACGGTGATATGCACAGCGTAACCTTACTAAAGAAAAAGGTTATTAACCTGTCGAGTAAACCCGGCTCTCTGACGGAGAGCAACACAACGGTATCTTTTGATAGCGAAAAAGAGGTGGTTAGCGTGAAACGTTCAAACTCGGCAGCATCGCTTAAAAAAATGCTCTCAACACGCGTACCTGACTCTTTCATCCCTTTCGATATACCCGTCAGATAATAGACGTCATCAGACACTATCACTATTTTCGACTTCATTTGAATCCCTTTTTTATATTTGAAATATGCTGGTTTCCTTAATATTTAAATCGTTATTACGAATGATTCTCGCTCATCAACGGGCCAGAGAAATCCCTGGGCATAATGTACGTCGCTCTCCGAAATAAAGCGGTGCTGGTATTCATTTTCAACGCCTTCCACCAGAACATGATCCGTCAGATATTCCACCTGCTTTACCAGCGTTGTCATTGCTGGGGTATCCTGTTCAGCGGATATTCTCCAGAGTTCATGTTTATCAATCTTAATCCCATCAAAGCGAAAGGGGAGTTGCGCAATTAACGGAATATGCCTGACATAGAGATCGTCCAGCCAAAGTTGAGTATTAAAAGCGCGCATTAGGGTCAGAATTGCATCAATATGTGGCACAAGTCGCGGAAAATAAGACTCGCTTTGCTGGCAATCAATTTCAATAACCTTTGGGCCGGGTAACATGGCAAGAATCGATCTGAGCCACACCAGATCCATAAGCAATGGAATCGTAATATTCAAAAATAAAATGCCATTGCGATCGTGCTGATTTGCTACTCCCGTGCATATCTGTTCCTGAACAATATGTGACAGGAGTTCTGGCGAAACAGAGCGGAAAAATAGCTCTGGATCTGCCCCTTCCGGCTGGCAGAGCACCTCGCCGCCAATCCGTCTACCGGTCTGGACATGAATGATAGGTTCGATACGGCACATGAGTTTCATAATAATGGCATATCCTTTTTAATTATAAACGGTGCATCGGGCTTTTCTGGGATTAATTAAATCGGTCGCGATAAGATATGCTTGCACTTTTTAGTGGATTACTGTTTATCGCTTTCAGCATTTTTATGTGTTCATTTTTAGTGCTTAGATGCAGCTTTTTATTGATCTTTTTGATGTAGTAAAAAAGCGTGTGATAGCGTTTATTTATTATTTTTGCGATGTCATGGGTAGGCGTGCTGTGGGCCAGTTCGGTCAGCACGGTCCATTCAATGTCGTCAAAAGAATCCGGCTGTTCTATTTCAGCCATGAGATCGTTAATGTACTGGCTGTAAAAAGCCTCATCCAGCCAGCAGGCATGAACGGCATGATTAAGCTCGGACATGGGTTCATACTTAGAAACGATATTGATATAATGAAAACTTCGCAAAACCTGAAGCAGGTAACTGTTACGCGTAAAAGTAAACACCGTTAAGCGAATGCCAGGATAGTTTATCTGCATATCATAAATGAAATTAAGCGCCTCCAGCGCACTCTCCTCCAGCGTAAAAACTTCCATGACGACATTATCAATAATATGGTTTTCTATTTTGTATTTTGCTTCTCTGAATGTCGGGCTGGTGTGTAATACCAAAGGGTTGATCAGATGTTTGCAAAGAAAATTAATCATATAGTTATCGGTATCAATAATTAACGTTGAATGGAGCGGCTGCGTAACGCTATTTAATGACTTGACAGAGTTTTCTATCATGACTAAATCAAATCTTGCAGTGGAAGGATTACAGGGGGAGTCCTCACTGCTGAGATAAAGAAATTGATCGTTCTGTAGTGTACGCATTATATTTTTCGATCCGCATATCGTTTACAATAATGACAAGATGTAAAATTTAACTGTAACTATTTATAAAATAAGAAAATAATAGTGATACTATTAAAACACACCATGATAAGGCGTTGATATACACTTCATCCTTCAGACTGCCTCTTTGTTGGCTGCGCTCATTCACCCCGGTCACGTACTACGTGTACGCTCCTGGGGGCTCATTCACTTGCCGCCTCGATGCTTCTCAAATGATTTTGTGTATAAATATTTTTCTTTTTTTGTTGAGGCTTCTGATTATTTCAGTAGATGACTATTCTGTTTCTCGCCTTTTATCATGGGTAAATGATGTTTACTTTCGCCGTGGTTTGTATTCTGCCTTCCGTCGGTTTTGCACCATAGATGTAATAATATGCTCTCAGTGGAATATCAAAATTGCTTCCCCACTGCGCAATCTTATAGAGTTCATACTCGCTGGTAATATTACCTGCGGTAAGCTCTGTCTGGCTGATGGCAATTTTTTTACTGGTATCGGCACGCATAATTCGCACTCCAATATTCCTTGCCGTTCCCTGGGTGTTTTTCAGGGTGTATTTATCCGTATCGACGCTGGCGCTACTGAGATAAAACTGAATGGTGCGTGTGCTCATGCCTTCTAACAGGTCGCTGCATTCGGCATGCAGAGTGAAGTTTTCATAAAACTGCGCTTCCTTTCCTGCGGATATCAGGCTGGTAAGATCGGTTTCCGGTAGCGTGACCGTCGTATCCGGGATGCTACAGGTGCTGACATGAGGACGATAATTGATCGTGATATTCTGGTAGAACAGGCGTTTCTCTTCGTCAGAACCGATAAGGCCTAATATCCATTTAATGAATTCGGCTAAATTAACGCCGGGAAACCAGAAATCGATACCTGAAGCATCAACAACGGATATAGCGTGAGCAAGAGTAATACTGGTTGCGTCCGGGCCAACGTTATAGACATAGGCCGGGTTGGCGCCGCTCGGTACGCTTTTGAGTAACTTAGCCTTATAGGTATAGACCACGTTATTCAGCGAAGTACCGGGAATATGACTTTCTCCAGAGCGACTATAGTCTTTTTTCGTGGGTACAATATTGCCGATGGTGAATTGCAATACATAGTTACCATAATTGATATAGGCCGTGCTGTTGGCCATTTCAGAGATAATGGCAACACGGTTAGCATAACCAATCCATTCGCCGGTACAGCTAAACGTACCGGATGACAGCGACAGGTTCTGCGAACCTGTGGTTTCGCTGCTGAGGGAAAGTGAATCCAGGTTGAGCACCAGATTGCTCTCTTTTTGCGCGCCGGAATCGCTTTTACAGGAGGCCTGTACGCCATAGCTTATCGATCCCAGTAGCCAGGCAAGAATTAACGTTATTGTACGCATAGTGATTTTCATCCTCTGCTCCTGCCATTAGCGGCAAATATTTATCTGACCATCGTGGGTCGGCTGGCTAATAACACAGCTTTGGCGGCCGTCACTGCTGGTTTTGATATGTAAACGTGACGGGAGCTGTTCCGTTTTCAGGTACAACATTCCTCCCTGGGCGACATATCCGACGCTGGCGCCAGCATCGTCAAAAATTTCGGTGCCGAAGGGGAGAGGGCGCCCGTTAACGGCCCGTGCTGGCAACATGAACTGCCGCCGTTGGTCGGTATCGAAGCGCACATAGGTGACGGAACCCGCATAAGGCACCACTTCCTGGATATTGCCTTTCAGCTCAACGCCTTCCTTCATATGGGTGGTATCTAACTGGATTCGGTTTTTACGGTACGGGGACAGGTAAGGAACCAACGCTTTCCCGGCGGTATTCGTGGTGCGTGTGCCGTCGCCGCCCAGCGTGGCCCCTTGAGCGCCTGGCGCGTCGATAATTGCGAAGGTATCGCCCAACTGGCTGGACGTCAGCAGGCCGCCCCGATAAGCCACCAGGCTACCGCTGGCTCCCGCGCCGATCTGACGATAGTCTCCTGACTCGCTATAGCTGCCGTTTAAGGTGGTAAACGCAGTGCGATAGCTCAGGCTGCTGCTGGCCGAGTTATTCCCACCGCGACGGTTGCTGCCGCTGACGCTATAGGTCGCCTGATTAAATTCGCCTGCGGTTCCGCTGATCCCCATGTTCGTGTCGGAATAGCCGTCACGATTAAATGTAACGCTGCTGTTGAGGAAGACGGGCCGTTCAAAGAGACTCAGGGGCACCGAGAATGTGAGGTAATAACGTCGCTCTTCGCGCTGATTATCATTACGCATGCTGCTGGCTGAGAGGGTATAACTTACGGCGCCAACGTGGTTGGAATACCCCAGTTGATACTCTTTTGTTGTGCCATGACCATTCCAGTAGTCCCGCCAGGTTCCTGATAAGTAAAGGGAACCCAGTTCCTCACCCAGAGACTGGCTCAGGTTGATATTAAAGGTGTTTTTCTGGCGCATATATCTGGCATTAGGGCTGTCAGCGTTCTCTTTTTGCCAGTTATGCAAAGCGATTGCATCATTGAAGCTGTAATAGTTTTTCGTGGAATAGCGATACGCCGCCAGCGCAAAGTTCGTCCCGGTGACATTGAAGAAGCGGCTAAAGGCGACTTTGTAACTTTGCCCGCGGACTTTTTTATCTGCCGGAATTTGCGTTTGTGACTGTGTGACGTCAAAAGACAGCGCGCCAAACGGGAGATTAAGGCCGCTCCCGAGAAGAAACGCGTGATAGTCTTCGCTGTAAATTACCCCGGTATAACCGGTGATCAGGTTATTGATCCCGTATTGATAGCTGCCCTGGGCAAACTGGGGGCGATAGCGGCTTTCTTCCGTGCGCGCTTCCCCCAGCAACAGACCATATTTCCCAATCCCTTCTTGCAGCATGTTTGGCACCGAAGAAAAGGGGACGATGAAACTGCTGGTGCGCCCGTCTGCTTCAATGACTTCGACATTCAGATCGCCGCCTGAGCCGGTAGGAAGGATATCCGCAATTTCAAATGGGCCAGGCGACACGTTTTTCTGATAAATAACCTGCCCGTTCTGACTAATTTTAACCAGCGCGTTAGACTGTGCGACGCCGCGTACAATCGGGGAAAAGCCCTGCTGAGAATCGGGTAACATGCGCATATCCGTGCCCATGCTGACGCCGCGAAAACGCAAAGAGTCAAAAAGATCGTTGCTGGAATAGCTGTCACCCATGCGGATGATCGATTTAAGCGCAGCGATCCCGCGCTCAACGTAGCGTGTATTGTTTGTCCATGATCCTTCCACGCCCTTGCTTTTGTTATAGCTGGAGCTATCGCGAAATTGCCAGCCAAACGCATTCAGCCCGCTGTTTAACTGGAAATAGGCGTTTTCCTGATTGCGTCCGCCGCCTTTGGCTTCGTTGTAGTTATAGTTGGCATTGTATCCCAGCATCAGCGCCGGAATGCCTTCATCCCAAAAGACGGGATCGACATAACCGCGCAGCGTCTGGCGAATATACGCCTGGGGAATGGTCAGACGCAGCGACATATCGGCCGCATTGACTTTCATACTGCCTCCGTGCAGTAACGTATTCACATCCACTCGCTCGCTGGCGCTGTTTGCGGCAGGGACTATTGAGGGAAGAAGCCCAAGCTGGACAATATTCTCATGCTGGAAAAACGTTCCTTCATCCGTGATATAAACGGGAAGGCGGCCTTTCCACTCCTCGTTAATAAAAACATCAAACGGGTATTCACCAGGAGGAAGCGCAGAGGCACGATAAAAACGCGACATATCGGCATTTTTAGAGTCACCGGCTAAAAAGTCAGTATTGAAAGCCACGGCATACGCCCGACTATAAATAGACATCATCGCCAGTATTGGCAATAAACATACGTATTGACTCTTTTTACCAGCCATTGCCATCCCCATTCATTTGGACATTATTATATTATTTTGTGGTGAATGAATATTTTTGATATGAACCGTAATCATCAACTAAGGAAGGTGCGAATAAGTGGGGAAATTCTTCTCGGCTGACTCAGTCATTTCATTTCTTCATGTTTGAGCCGATTTTTTCTCCCGTAAATGCCTTGAATCAGCCTATTTAGACCGTTTCTTCGCCATTTAAGGCGTTATCCCCAGTTTTTAGTGAGATCTCTCCCACTGACGTATCATTTGGTCCGCCCGAAACAGGTTGGCCAGCGTGAATAACATCGCCAGTTGGTTATCGTTTTTCAGCAACCCCTTGTATCTGGCTTTCACGAAGCCGAACTGTCGCTTGATGATGCGAAATGGGTGCTCCACCTTGGCCCGGATGCTGGCTTTCATGTATTCGATGTTGATGGCCGTTTTGTTCTTGCGTGGATGCTGTTTCAAGGTTCTTACCTTGCCGGGGCGCTCGGCGATCAGCCAGTCCACATCCACCTCGGCCAGCTCCTCGCGCTGTGGCGCCCCTTGGTAGCCGGCATCGGCTGAGACAAATTGCTCCTCTCCATGCAGCAGATTACCCAGCTGATTGAGGTCATGCTCGTTGGCCGCGGTGGTGACTAGGCTGTGGGTCAGGCCACTCTTGGCATC
>NZ_JAOWFM010000025.1:0-59622 GCF_030333655.1 Citrobacter sp. CK180
TGGCTCATGATGTCCCTCTGGGATGCGCTCCGGATGAATATGATGATCTCATATCAGGAACTTGTTCGCACCTTCCTTAGGGAAACGCCTTCGCGGAGCGGGAGGAAAAATGCAGCGTGTCTGATGAGCGAGAGTATGGAAATTCACACACTACCCTTTATACTGCCCTTTCCTCTTTAGCGTTGTTTTAACAGGTCATAAACACGAATGAGTCAGTCTGATACAACGGTTTCTACCCGATTCTCCCTTCTGCCGGGAAGCATTACCCGTTTCTTCTTATTACTGATCATTGTGTTACTTGTAACGATGGGCGTGATGGTGCAAAGCGCGGTCAACGCCTGGCTGAAAGACAAGAGCTATCAGATTGTCGATATCACCCATGCTATTCATAAGCGTGTAGACACCTGGCGCTACGTGACCTGGCAAATCTATGACAACATTGCCGCGACGGCTAGCCCATCCACGAGCGAGGGCTTGCAGGAAACGCGTCTGAAACAAGACGTCTACTACCTTGAAAAACCGCGCCGTAAGACCGAAGCGCTTATTTTTGGCTCGCATGACAGCTCAACGCTGGAAATGACCCAGCGGATTTCCACCTATCTCGATACGCTGTGGGGCGCGGAGAACGTGCCCTGGTCGATGTATTATCTGAACGGGCAGGACAACAGCCTGATTCTCATCTCCACCCTGCCGCTCAAGGATCTCTCCTCCGGCTTTAAAGAGTCTGCGATTGGCAATATTGTCGATTCCCGTCGGGCGGAGATGCTGCAACAGGCGAATGCGCTGGATGAACGCGAAAGCTTCTCTTCGTTACGTCGTCTGGCGTGGCAAAACGGCCATTACTTTACGCTGCGCACCACTTTTAATCAGCCGGGGCATCTGGCAACGGTTGTGGCGTTCGATTTGCCGATCAACGACCTGATCCCGCCGGGAATGCCGCTGGACAGCTTCCGCCTGGAACCCGACTCCTCAACCACGACGGTACGTAATACGGAGAAAGAGTCTCCAGACAGCGTCAGCATCAGCTTCAACAGCGCCAAAATTGAGATTTCTTCCGCGCTGAACTCAACCGATATGCGGCTGGTCTGGCAGGTTCCTTTCGGCACGCTATTGCTTGATACGCTGCAAAATATCCTGCTGCCGTTACTGTTGAATATCGGCCTGCTTGCGCTGGCGCTGTTTGGCTACACCACCTTCCGCCACCAGCCTGGCCGTTCAACGGAAGTGGCGACAAGCAATACCGCAAATAATGAACTGCGTATTCTGCGCGCGATTAATGAAGAGATCGTCTCCCTGCTGCCGCTGGGGCTGCTGGTGCATGACCAGGAGGCCAATCGCACCGTCATCAGCAATAAAATCGCCGACCATTTGCTGCCGCATTTAAATCTGCAAAACATCACCAGCATGGCGGAGCAGCATCAGGGCATCATTCAGGCGACGATCAATAACGAGCTATATGAAATTCGCCTGTTCCGCAGCCAGGTCGCCCCTCGCACGCAGATCTTTATTATTCGCGATCAGGACCGGGAAGTGCTGGTGAACAAAAAGCTCAGGCAGGCGCAGCGTCTGTATGAGAAAAACCAGCAGGGCCGCGCCGCGTTTATGCAAAATATTGGCAATGCTCTGAAAGAACCCGTGCGGATACTGGCGATCAACGCCGCTGCCGCAGACACGCCGGAAAGCCAGAAGCTGGCGAACCAGGCGGATGTTCTGGTGCGTATGATAGATGAAATTCAGCTGGCGAATATTCTGGAGAATGATACCTGGAAAAGTGAGCCGACGCTGTTCTCCATTCAGGATCTGATTGACGAAGTGGTGCCGGACGTTCTGCCTGCGATTAAGCGCAAGGGTCTGCAACTGCTGATCAAAAACCACCTTAGCGCCAACGATGAACGCCGTGGCGACCGTGACGCCCTGCGCCGCATTCTGCTGTTGCTGATCCAATACGCGGTCACGACCACGCAGATTGGGAAAATCACGCTGGAAGTCGATCAGGATGAGTCGGCTGAAGAACGCCTGACCTTCCGCATTCTGGATACCGGTGAAGGCGTGACGCTCAATGAGATCGACAATCTCCATTTCCCGTATATCAATGAAACGCAAAGCGACCGCTACGGGAAAGCGAATCCGTTAACCTTCTGGTTGTGCGATCAGCTGGCGCGTAAGCTCGGCGGGCATCTGAATATTAAAGCACGCGATGCGCTGGGGACGCGCTATACCGTACATGTTAAAATGACCCCGCATGACCAACATGTAAATGATGAAGAGCGCTTGCTGGATGACGTTTGCGTAATGGTTGACGTCACCTCTAATGACGTGCGCAATATTGTGTTGCGTCAGCTGGAAAACTGGGGAGCCACCTGCATCACGCCGGATGATCGGCAAATAAGTCAAGAATATGATCTCTTTTTAACTGATAATCCGTCTAATCTTACTGCCTCCGGCTTGCTTTTAAGCGATGATGAGTCAGGCGTGCGGAAAATGGGTCCTGGCCAACTGCGCGTCAACTTTAATATGAGCAACGCTATGCAGGAAGCTGTACTACAACTGATAGAAGAGCAACTGGCGCAGGAAGAGATTCCAGAGTCGCCCCTCGGCGGAGATGAAAACGCCGAACTTCATGCCAGCGGTTATTACGCGCTCTTTGTAGACACAGTACCGGATGATGTTAAGAGGTTGTATACTGAGGCAGCGACCAGTGACTTCGCTGCGCTGGCGCAGACAGCCCACCGCCTGAAAGGCGTGTTTGCTATGCTTAATCTGGTACCCGGCAAGCAGTTATGTGAAACGCTGGAACATCTTATTCGTGAGAAAGATGCTCCAGGTATAGAAAAATACATCAGCGACATTGACAGCTACGTCAAGAGCTTGCTGTAGCAAGGTAGCCCAATACATGAACAATATGAACGTAATTATTGCCGATGACCATCCGATTGTACTGTTCGGTATTCGCAAATCACTTGAACAAATCGAGTGGGTGAATGTTGTCGGCGAGTTTGAAGATTCCACAGCACTGATCAACAACCTGCCTAAATTAGATGCGCATGTGTTGATTACTGACCTCTCCATGCCGGGAGATAAATACGGTGACGGGATTACCCTCATCAAATACATTAAACGTCATTTCCCGAGCCTGTCGATCATCGTTCTGACGATGAACAACAACCCGGCAATTCTGAGCGCGGTGCTGGATCTCGACATTGAGGGGATTGTGCTGAAACAAGGCGCGCCGACTGACTTGCCTAAAGCGCTGGCCGCGCTGCAAAAGGGCAAGAAGTTTACCCCGGAAAGCGTCTCCCGCCTGCTGGAGAAAATCAGCGCGGGCGGTTATGGCGACAAACGTCTGTCCCCGAAAGAGAGTGAAGTCCTGCGTCTGTTCGCAGAAGGTTTCCTGGTGACGGAAATCGCCAAGAAACTGAACCGCAGCATTAAGACCATCAGTAGCCAGAAAAAATCGGCGATGATGAAGCTGGGCGTCGAAAACGATATCGCGCTGCTGAATTACCTCTCTTCCGTCACGCTGAGCCCGGCGGACAAAGACTGATCAAACGTCAGGTGCCTGATGGCGTTGCGCTTATCAGGCCGACGTTGATGATTGCAGTAGGCCGGAGAAGGCGAAACCGCCATCCGGCCTTTTTTATGCCCGCGTCTTTCTCACTCGCTCCGCATACACCGCCAGCGTCTGCTTAAGCACATCTAACGTCACCGGCTTGGACAGGCAGCTATCCATACCAGACTCCAGACAACGCTGTTTCTCTTCCGCCAGCGCGTTAGCCGTGACGCCGACCACCGGCAACGTCAACCCCAGCTGGCGAATGCGCTGCGTCAGACGGTAGCCGTCCATATTCGGCATGTTGACGTCGCTCAGCACGATATCAATATGGTTTTTACTCAGCACGTTCAACGCATCGACGCCGTCATTCGCGGTCTTGCATTGATACCCCAGCGATCCCAACTGATCGGCCAGCAAACGACGGTTGATCGGATGATCGTCCACCACGAGGATCATCATGTCGTCATTCGTCGCGTCGGTTTTATCCGGCGCAGGCAGCGCCGTTGCAAGCGCGTCGTTATCAAGCTCAATACTGTAAATCCGCGCCAGCAGCGCAGGCAATTCATGCGGCGACGCCACGCTGTGTACCCACTCGCCCGGCGCTCTTTCCTGCGGAATACCAATATGGCGGCGACTGAAAACAACCGCCGCACGCCCCTGCCATGCCTGCTCCAGCACATCGTCCGTAATCAGAATATCTTCCGGCGCCGGTTTTTGCCCTTCGTAACGAAGCACATCGACACCGCTTCGCGCCAGGCTGGACTCAATAAAATGACACAGCGACGCGTTGCGTACCGCCAGCCAGCAACGCGTTTGAGCCAGCCCTTCGACGCCTTTTTTCTGCGGGTACTGCGCGCCATAAAGTGGAATGCGTAACGTAAACTGGCTGCCCATCCCGGGCTCTGAATCGACGGAGATATCCCCATCCATCATGCTGATCAGTTTTTCACAAATCGCCAGCCCCAGGCCGGTTCCCTGGAAATTACGCTGCACGCCGGTTCCCACCTGGAAGAAAGGATCGAACAAACGCACAACCTCTTTCGCCGGAATCCCCACGCCGGTATCGCGTACCTGAATACTGAGATAATCGCCATCACACTGCACATGCAGCACAATACAACCGGTATCGGTAAATTTGATGGCGTTACTCAGCAGGTTAGAAATCACCTGTTGCAGACGCATCGGGTCGCCGTTCAGCGCAACCGGTACATCCGGTTCAATAAAGCAGTACAGGCCAAGCTGTTTTCTCACCACCAGCGGTAAATAGTTGGCCGTAATATGGTTCATCACCTCACGCGGCGAGAACTCACGTGGTTCAATCTTCAACTGCTCGGATTCGATTTTTGAGAAGTCGAGAATATCGCTGATGATTTTCAGCAGCAGGCTGGAGGAGTTGTTCATCGCCGTAACCAGCCTGTCGACCCCTTTCGGCAGCGCTTTGGTTTGCAGCAGATCGAGGTTACCGATAATCCCGTACAGCGGCGTGCGCAGCTCGTGGCTCACGGTCGCAAGGAACATTGATTTGGACTGGCTCGCCTGCTCCGCCGCCTGCGCCATCTCCTGCAACGACTCTTCCATTTTGACGCGCGCGCTCACATCCACCAGCACGCAAATCGCCACGTTTTCATTACGATAGCGCGAATGGACAAAGCTGATTTGCAGATTGGTATTGTTGCTGGTCAACACATCGACGAAGTTAACCTGCTGACCACAGATAATTTGCGTCAGCCTTTGCCGGTCCTCATGGGTGAGCATATTGAGGTAGGTATGCGCCAGTTCATTACTGAGAATATTGACCCCGTCAATGGTACGCAGGATGCAGATCCCCACTGGCGCGGAAGCGACGATTTTCCGGTTAAACTGCTCATGCTCTTCCAGCCGCTGAGCATCGCTTTCCGCCGGAATAAAGATACGCCGTTCATACATGCGCGCCAGCGTGAACAAGGCGGCGCCCACCAGCACATTCAGCAGAATAGCATTCAGAATCAGCATTCGAATATGCTCCAGCACCAGATCGACCGGTACGGAGTAGACAATGCTGAGCGACGATGGCGGCAGGCTTTTCTTCAGAACCAGCTCACGGAACCCTGGCGTATAGCCAAACCAGGAGCGCTCCTGCATCCAGCGAGGTTCCGGCCTGATATTGCTTTCCGGCCCGGTTAGCGAAATCAGCGGATGACCATTTTCATCGAGGATCGTCACCCCCATAGGCAAACTTCCCGGCGTGAAAAAGTTCTCCATCCGAATGGACTGCTCGACGCCCAGCAGCGCCTGCAAGCGGTTGGCCAGATAAACCGGCGTCAGGGCATAAAAATAGCCGATGCCGGGGCGCGGCCCCTGGCTAATCCAGAAAAGGTTATTCCCGCTCTCTTCCTGCGGGGCATTGCGGTACTTAACAATGCGCTCATGCAGCGTTTTCAGCGCATTATCACGTTCGACCGGCATATCGCGCAGGCCGAAATTCGCCATACAGAGATTGTCGCTGCCAATCAGGAAAACACGATTCAGATCGTAGGCCGCAGAAAAATTGTCGCGCCAGTAGCGCATAAACCAGGCCAGCGACTCCAGCGACCCGCGCCAGGCATTCCCCATCGCCGCACAGTCGGAGTCGGCAAACAGCGGCTCAAAATTGGGCACCACGGTTTTATCGTCGCGCGCCCGGCTGGACATCACGCCGTTTTCCGCCGTTAAGCGATTCTCGGCAATGTATTTAAGTTCTTTCATTACGTCAGACGTGCGCTGAATATAGCGCTGCGCCTGGTCGGAACTGAGATTGAATTCCTGACGGATTTCAGACTCTCTCTGATGCAGCGCATTGACGATGTAAAACACCGAAGCAAAAGCGATCAGCAGCCAGATCAGTAACGCCAACGCTCTGAACAGGTAGCGCGAAACTTTCAGGGTTGTACGAAAGGAAGCAAGGTATTTCAAAGGGGCGAAGCTCCGCCTCAGGCGATAAATAGAGTGTGGTTAAGGTAGCGGTAAATGCCCGGCGTCGCAATGCCCTCTCTTTGCGGGAATATGATATACCGCTGAGAAACCTGCGCCTCAACCCCCGATAATTGGCGTTTGCCTGATAAAGACCACACGGATGTCAGCATGCGCTACCTGAGACGGCTTTACCCGCGACGCTTACGCAATCAAATGATACTGATGGCTATCCTGATGGTCATCGTGCCGACGCTCTCTATTGGTTATATCGTAGAAACCGAAGGCCGATCAGCGGTCTTATCTGAAAAAGAGAAAAAATTATCGGCTGTCGTGCATCTGCTTGATGAAGCGCTGGGCGACAGCTTCACCCAGCAGGAAAATCTGCCGCGCGATGAGCGTATCCGCGCGCTGAATGCGCAGTTATCACCGGTCACTGAGCGTATCACCCGCGCGTTTCCGGGAATTGGCGCGGGCTATTACAATAAGGCGCTGGACGCCATTATCACCTACGCTCCTTCGGCACTGTATCAGAACAACGTCGGGGTCACTATCGCTCCCGATCATCCTGGCCGGGAGGTCATGAGTACCAACGCCCCGGTGGTATTTTCAGGCCGGCAGGTGCGCGGCGATATCCTCAACTCAATGATTCCGATAGCGCGGCATGGCGAGGTCATTGGTTATATCTGGGCGAATGAGTTGACCGAAGATATTCGCCGACAGGCCTGGAAAATGGATGTTCGTATTATTGCCGTTCTGGCGGCGGGGCTTATCAGCAGCCTGTTACTGATCATTCTCTTCTCACGCCGCCTGAGCGCCAATATCGATATCATTACTGAAGGCTTGCCTACTCTTGCGCAGAAAACGCCGGCCCAGTTACCCGATCTCCCCGGTGAACTGGGGCAAATCAGCCGCAGCGTCAACGCTCTGGCGCAGACACTGCGGGAAACCAAGACGCTGAACGATCTGATTATTGAGAACGCCGCCGATGGGGTTATCGCAATCGACAGACAAGGTAATGTCACCACGATGAATCCTGCCGCAGAGACCATCACGGGTTATACGCTGCATGAACTGGCCGGGCGCCCCTACTCAACGCTGTTCGCCGATCCTCATTTTTCCAGCCCTGTGCTTGACACTCTGGAGAACGGCACTGAACATCTGGCTCAGGAAGTCAGCTTCCCCGCGCGTGACCGGACAATTGAACTCAGCGTCACCACCAGTCGCATTCATAACGCTGACGGTGAGTTGATTGGCGCGCTGGTGATGTTTTCCGATTTAACCGCCCGTAAAGAGGCGCAGCGCCGTCTGGCGCAAACGGAGAGACTCGCCACGCTGGGTGAACTGATGGCAGGCGTGGCGCATGAAGTGCGCAACCCGCTCACCGCCATCCGGGGTTATGTGCAGATTATTCGCCAGCAAATCAATCTGCCTGTCCATCAGGAGTACCTGTCCGTCGTACTGAAAGAAATTGATTCTATTAATAAAGTCATCCAGCAACTATTGGACTTCTCCCGACCGCGACAAAGTCAGTGGCAGCAGGTATCCATTAATACGCTGATCGAGGAGGCGTTGATCCTGGTGCAGACTTCCGGGGTGCAGGCGCGAATTAACTTCAATACGGAATTCAACGCCGCATTGCCCACGATCGTCGCCGATCGCGAACTGCTCAAACAGGTGCTCCTGAACATGCTTATCAACGCGGTGCAGGCGATAGGCGCGCGCGGCGAAATTCGTATCCGAACCTGGCGCTACACGACCACGCATCTGGCGATCGCCATTGAAGATAATGGCTGCGGTATTGACGTCGCTTTGCAGAAAAAAATCTTTGATCCGTTCTTCACCACCAAAGCGTCAGGAACCGGCCTCGGGCTGGCGTTAAGTCAGCGCATCATCAATGCGCATCAGGGCGACATATACGTTACCAGTATGCCCGGATGCGGCGCGACCTTTACCCTTATTTTACCGATTAACCCGCAGGAAACCTCGTCAGAATGAAAACTCGCTACCGTATTCTCATCGTTGATGACGAAGATAATGTTCGCCGTATGCTCGCCACCGCGTTTTCGCTGCAAGGGCATGAAACCCAGTGCGCCAGTAACGGTCAGACAGCGCTGCAACATTTTGCCGACACGCCGCCCGACGTGGTGCTGATGGACATCCGCATGCCGGAGATGAACGGCATTGAAGCGCTGAAAGTGATGCGCGCACAGCATCCACGGGTCCCCATTATTCTGATGACAGCCTACGCTGAAGTGGAAACCGCCGTAGAAGCACTGCGCAGCGGCGCATTTGATTATGTGATTAAACCGTTCGACCTCGATGAACTGAACTTATTGATTCAGCGGGCCTTGCAGCTTCAGGCCATGAAGCAGGAGATCCGCAGCCTGCATCAGGCGCTGAGCACCAGCTGGCAATGGGGACATATCCTGACCAACAGTCCGGGGATGATGGATATCTGCAAAGATACCGCGAAAATCGCGCTTTCCCAGGCCAACGTGCTCATTAGCGGCGAAAGCGGCACTGGAAAAGAGTTGATCGCCCGCGCCATTCACTATAACTCACGCCGGGCAAACGGCCCCTTCATCAAGATTAACTGTGCGGCGCTGCCGGAATCACTGCTGGAAAGCGAACTGTTCGGCCACGAAAAAGGGGCGTTTACCGGCGCACAAACGCGACGTCAGGGGCTGTTTGAGCGCGCTCATCAGGGAACGCTGCTGCTGGACGAAATAGGCGAAATGCCGCTGGTGTTACAGGCTAAGCTGCTGCGAATCCTCCAGGAGAGGGAGTTTGAACGCATTGGCGGGCATCAAACCATTCAGGTTGATATCCGCATTGTCGCCGCCACCAACCGGAATTTGCAGGAAATGGTGAAAGAAGGCACCTTCCGTGAAGATCTGTTTTATCGGCTGAATGTGATTCATCTGACGCTTCCTCCTTTGCGTGAGCGGCGGGAAGATATCCCCCTGTTGGCCAACCACTTTTTGCAGAAATTCAGCTCAGAAAACCAGCGGGATATTATTGAAATTGACCCTTCCGCTATGTCACTTCTCACCGCCTGGCCGTGGCCCGGTAATATCCGCGAATTATCCAATGTGATTGAGCGCGCGGTGGTGATGAACACCGGGGCGGTGATTTTTGCCGAAGACCTCCCTACCCAGTTCCGCCAGTCGGTGAGTCACGCCAGCGGAATAAAGCCAGCCCAACCCGGTGAACGGAACCTGAAAGAAGAGATTAAACGCGAAGAACGCCGAATCATTATGGAGGTTCTGGAGCAGCAGGAGGGAAACCGCACGCGCACCGCGTTAATGCTGGGCATCAGCCGACGCGCGTTGATGTACAAATTGCAGGAGTACGGCATCGATCCGGCAGGCCTCTGATACCAGAAGTTGCTATGCAGAATTTTGCACAGTGCGCAAAATTCTGCATAGCGCCTCACGCCCTCTCATACCCCTTCCGTGAAAATTATTTTTATATTCATCAGGTTAACCCTTCTCTTCCCGGTTTATTAATCCTGGCATCCCGCTTGCTATTCCCTTTGCGTACCCAAAATGGAGTATGCAAAAGGGAAACATAATGAAAACAAAACTGATTACCTTACAGAACGCCTCAGGCTTCTTTCGTGACGGCATGACCATCATGGTCGGCGGTTTTATGGGGGTAGGCACCCCGCCCCGCCTTGTTGAAGCCTTACTTGAATCCGGTGTCAGGGACCTGACGCTGATCGCCAACGATACCGCATTTGTCGATACCGGCATCGGCCCGCTTATCGTAAATGGCCGGGTGCGCAAGGTCATCGCCTCCCATATCGGCACCAACCCGGAAACGGGTCGGCGGATGATTGCCAAAGAGATGGAGGTTCAACTGGTTCCGCAAGGCACCCTGATTGAACAAATCCGCTGCGGCGGCGCCGGGCTGGGCGGTTTTCTGACCCCGACTGGCGTCGGCACCGTGGTTGAAGAGGGAAAGCAAACGCTTCAGCTTGATGGCAGAACCTGGCTGCTGGAGCGTCCGCTGCGTGCAGATCTGGCGCTTATTCGCGCCCACTGCGCCGACCCGCTCGGCAACCTGACCTACCAGCTCAGTGCCCGTAATTTTAACCCCCTCATTGCTCTCGCCGCAGACATCACCCTGGTTGAGCCTGACGAACTGGTTGAAACAGGCGATCTACTGCCTGACCAGATTGTCACCCCTGGCGCTGTTATCGACCACATCGTTATTCCACAGGAGAGCAAATAATGGATGCTAAACAACGTATTGCGCGCCGCGTGGCGCAAGAGCTGCATGATGGCGACGTGGTTAACCTGGGAATTGGTTTGCCGACGATGGTCGCAAACTACCTGCCGGATGACATTCACATCACCCTGCAATCTGAGAACGGCTTTCTGGGACTGGGGCCGGTCACCACGGCCCACCCGGATCTGGTGAACGCTGGCGGTCAACCCTGCGGCATTTTGCCCGGCGCGGCAATGTTCGACAGCGCCATGTCGTTCGCATTGATTCGCGGGGGCCATGTTGACGCCTGCGTACTCGGCGGGCTACAGGTGGATGAGCAGGCAAACCTCGCCAACTGGGTGGTTCCCGGCAAAATGGTTCCCGGCATGGGGGGCGCAATGGATCTGGTCACCGGCGCGCGCAAAGTGATCATTGCAATGGAACATTGCGCGAAAGACGGCTCGGCGAAAATTCTGCGCCAGTGCACCATGCCGCTCACCGCCCAGCACGCGGTGCATATGCTGGTTACCGAACTGGCTGTATTTCGCTTTATCGACGGCAAGATGTGGCTGACAGAAATCGCTGAAGGGTGTGATTTGGAAACCCTGCGGGCAAAAACTGAAGCGCACTTTGAGGTTGCGGCCGATCTGGTCATTCAGAGAGGTGACGCATGATTGGGCGTATTTCACGCTTTATGACGCGGGTCGTCAGCCGCTGGCTTCCTGATCCGCTGATCTTCGCAATGCTGTTAACCCTGCTGACGTTCGGGATCGCTCTCTGGCTGACGCCGCAAACGCCGGTCAGTATGGTGAGGTTCTGGGGCGACGGCTTCTGGAACCTGCTGGCTTTCGGTATGCAAATGGCGCTGATTATCGTGACGGGCCACGCCCTGGCCAGTTCCGGCCCGGTTAAAAGCCTGCTGCGTACCGCCGCTTCAGCCGCTAAGACGCCCGCCCAGGGCGTCATGCTGGTGACCTTCTTTGGCTCGGTCGCCTGCGTGATCAACTGGGGCTTTGGTCTGGTGGTCGGCGCAATGTTTGCCCGTGAAGTGGCCCGTCGCGTGCCGGGTTCCGATTATCCGCTGCTTATCGCCTGCGCCTATATCGGTTTTCTCACCTGGGGCGGCGGCTTCTCTGGCTCTATGCCCCTGCTGGCCGCAACGCCAGGCAACCCGGTAGAACACGTCGCGGGGTTGATTCCGGTTAGCGACACCCTGTTCACCGGGTTCAATATTTTCATCACGCTCGGCCTCATCGTGGTGATGCCGTTTATTACCCGAATGATGACGCCAAAACCCTCCGACGTGGTCAGCATCGATCCGAAGCTGCTGCTGGAAGAAGCCGATTTTCAGAAGAAACTGCCGGCTGACGCACCACCGTCGGAAAAACTGGAAGAGAGCCGCATTCTCGCGCTGATCATTGGCGCATTAGGGATTGCCTATCTGGGGCTCTACTTCGCCGAGAAGGGATTCAACATCACCATCAATACCGTCAATCTGATGTTTATGATCGCCGGTCTGCTGCTGCACAAAACGCCAATGGCCTACATGCGCGCCATCAGCGCCGCAGCGCGCAGTACCGCCGGTATTCTGGTGCAGTTCCCCTTCTACGCCGGGATCCAACTGATGATGGAACACTCCGGCCTCGGTGGCCTTATCACTGAATTCTTCATCAACGTCGCCAACAAAGACACCTTCCCGGTGATGACCTTTTTCAGCTCTGCGCTGATTAACTTTGCCGTGCCATCAGGCGGCGGCCACTGGGTTATCCAGGGACCATTCGTCATGCCTGCGGCTCAGGCGCTGGGGGCGGACCTCGGCAAGTCAGTCATGGCAATCGCCTACGGTGAGCAGTGGATGAATATGGCGCAGCCATTCTGGGCGCTGCCCGCCCTGGCAATCGCCGGACTCGGGGTACGCGACATTATGGGCTACTGCATCACCGCCCTGCTCTTCTCCGGGATCATTTTTGTCATCGGTTTGACCTTTTTCTGACGGCAACCACGCACTTTTAAGGAACAGAAGATGAAAAACTGTGTCATCGTCAGCGCGGCGCGTACCGCAATCGGCAGTTTTAACGGCGCACTGGCAACTACCAGCGCCATCGACCTTGGCGCCACCGTGATTAAAGCGGCGCTTGAACGCGCGCAGCTCGACCCGCAACGGGTGGATGAAGTGATTATGGGCAATGTGCTACAGGCTGGTCTTGGGCAAAACCCGGCGCGTCAGGCACTGCTCAAAAGCGGCCTCGCAGAGACGGTCTGCGGCTTTACCGTTAACAAAGTATGCGGCTCCGGCCTCAAAAGCGTGGCGCTTGCCGCGCAGGCGATTCAGGCCGGACAGGCACAGGCGATTGTCGCAGGCGGTATGGAAAATATGAGCCAGGCGCCGTATCTGCTGGATGCCAAAGCCCGCTGGGGCTATCGCCTTGGCGACGGACAGCTCTCCGATGTGATCCTGCGTGACGGTCTGATCTGCGCCACTCACGGCTACCATATGGGGATCACGGCAGAAAACGTCGCCCGGGAATACGGCATCAGCCGGGAGATGCAGGATGAGCTGGCGCTACTCTCACAGCGCAAAGCCGTTGCCGCTATTGATTCCGGCGCATTCCAGGCCGAAATTGTGCCGGTTAGCGTCACATCCCGTAAGAAAACCGTGGTGTTTGAGCGCGACGAGTTTCCGAAAGCCGATTCAACGGCGGAAGGTCTTGCTGCATTACGCCCGGCCTTCGACAAGGCGGGTACGGTAACGGCAGGAAACGCCTCTGGGATCAATGACGGCGCGGCAGCGCTGGTAGTGATGGAAGAATCCGCAGCGCTGGCGGCGGGCCTGACCCCACTTGCTCGTATCAAAGCCTACGCCAGCGGCGGCGTCGCCCCGGCGTTAATGGGGATGGGGCCGGTTCCCGCCACGCAGAAGGCGCTGCAACTGAGCGGTTTAACACTTTCGGATATCGATCTGATCGAAGCCAACGAGGCGTTTGCCGCACAGTTCCTTGCCGTGGGTAAGACGCTCGGTTTTGATCCGCAGAAGGTGAACGTCAACGGTGGGGCTATCGCCCTGGGACACCCCATTGGCGCCAGCGGCGCGCGTATTCTGGTGACGCTGCTGCACGCCCTCTCTGCACACGATAAAACGCTCGGGCTGGCCACGCTCTGCATCGGCGGCGGTCAGGGTATTGCGATGATAGTGGAAAGGATGAATTAAGGATTTGCGCCTTTGCCGGGTGGCGGCCTGATAAGGCGTTTACGCCGCCATCTGGCAAAAAAAAAGGAGGCGCAATGGCCTCCTTTCACACACGATTTACAACGCCGAATTACTCGTCAGCGTCATCCGTTGCATCGTCATCGGTTTCCGCTTCCGGGGCGATATCCTCGTCCCCTTCCGCTACGCTGCCGTCGATGGAGTCGAGTTCCTCATCATCCACCGGCTCAGCAACACGTTGCAGACCCACCACGTTTTCATCTTCCGCCGTGCGGATGAGGATTACGCCCTGGGTGTTACGGCCAACGACGCTGATTTCCGATACGCGGGTACGAACCAGCGTACCGGCATCGGTGATCATCATGATCTGGTCGGCATCATCCACCTGTACCGCGCCAACAACGGAACCGTTGCGCTCGGTGACTTTAATGGAGATAACGCCCTGCGTGCCACGAGACTTGGTTGGGTATTCGCCTTCCGCCGTACGTTTACCGTAACCATTCTGCGTCACGGTCAGGATAGCGCCTTCACCACGCGGAATAATCAGAGAAACGACGCTGTCTTCGCCCGCCAGCTTGATGCCACGTACGCCGGTCGCGGTACGACCCATCGCACGAACGGCATCTTCTTTGAAGCGCACCACTTTACCGGCAGCGGAGAACAGCATGACTTCGTCGGAACCGGAGGTCAGATCCACGCCGATCAGCTCGTCGCCTTCGTTCAGGTTCACCGCGATGATACCGGCGGAACGCGGACGGCTGAACTCGGTCAGCGCCGTTTTCTTCACCGTACCGCTGGCGGTTGCCATAAAGACGTTAACGCCCTCTTCGTACTCGCGTACCGGCAGAATGGCGGTGATACGTTCATCGGCTTCCAGCGGCAGCAGGTTGACGATCGGACGGCCACGCGCGCCACGGCTCGCTTCCGGCAGCTGATAGACCTTCATCCAGTACAGACGGCCACGGCTGGAGAAGCAAAGGATCGTGTCGTGGGTGTTAGCCACCAGCAGACGGTCGATAAAGTCTTCTTCTTTTATACGCGCGGCAGATTTACCTTTCCCGCCACGACGTTGCGCTTCGTAATCGGTCAGCGGCTGATATTTGACGTAACCCTGGTGAGACAGCGTTACAACCACATCTTCCTGGCTGATCAGATCTTCGATATTAATATCGGCGCTGTTAGCGGTGATTTCAGTGCGACGCTCATCGCCAAACTGATCGCGGATCAGTTCCATCTCTTCGCGAATCACTTCCATCAGACGATCGGCGCTGCCCAGAATGTGCAGCAGTTCTGCGATCTGTTCCAGCAGCTCTTTGTACTCGTCGAGCAGTTTTTCATGCTCCAGGCCGGTCAGTTTCTGCAAGCGCAGATCCAGAATCGCCTGTGCCTGTTGTTCAGTCAGGTAATACTGACCATCACGCACGCCAAATTCCGGCTCCAGCCACTCAGGACGGGCAGCATCATCACCGGCGCGTTCCAGCATAGACGCCACGTTGCCCAGATCCCATGAACGGGAGATTAACGCCGCTTTTGCCTCTGCCGGCGTTGGCGCACGGCGGATCATCTCGATGATCGGATCGATGTTCGCCAGCGCAATCGCCAGCGCTTCAAGGATATGCGCGCGATCGCGGGCTTTACGCAGTTCGAAAATAGTACGGCGCGTCACCACTTCGCGGCGGTGACGCACGAACGCGGAAATGATCTCTTTCAGGTTCATGATCTTCGGCTGGCCGTGGTGCAGCGCAACCATGTTGATACCGAAAGAAACCTGCAACTGGGTCTGGGAATAAAGGTTGTTAAGCACCACTTCCCCGACGGCATCGCGTTTCACTTCAATCACGATGCGCATCCCGTCTTTATCAGACTCGTCGCGCAGCGCGCTGATGCCTTCAACGCGTTTGTCTTTCACCAGTTCAGCGATTTTCTCGATCAGGCGCGCTTTGTTCACCTGGTACGGAATTTCATGAACGATGATGGTTTCGCGGCCGGTTTTCGCGTCAGCTTCCACTTCCGCGCGAGCGCGAATGTACACTTTCCCGCGACCGGTACGATAGGCTTCTTCAATACCGCGACGACCGTTGATGATCGCGGCGGTCGGGAAGTCCGGGCCAGGAATGTATTCCATCAGCCCTTCAATGCTGATGTCTTCATCATCGATATACGCCAGGCAACCGTTGATCACTTCCTTCAGGTTGTGCGGCGGGATGTTGGTGGCCATACCTACCGCGATACCGGACGAGCCGTTTACCAGCAGGTTAGGAATTTTGGTCGGCATGACGTCAGGAATTTTTTCCGTGCCGTCATAGTTGTCAACGAAATCCACCGTCTCTTTTTCGAGATCGGCCATCAGTTCATGGGCAATCTTCGCCAGACGGATTTCCGTATAACGCATTGCCGCGGCAGAGTCGCCGTCGATAGAACCAAAGTTGCCCTGACCATCCACCAGCATGTAACGCAGCGAGAAAGGCTGCGCCATACGGACGATAGTGTCGTACACCGCGGAATCACCATGAGGATGGTATTTACCGATTACGTCACCAACAACACGGGCAGATTTTTTATAGGCTTTATTCCAGTCATTGCCCAATACGTTCATGGCGTATAGTACGCGACGGTGTACCGGCTTCAGGCCATCTCGGACATCCGGCAGCGCACGGCCAACAATGACCGACATCGCATAATCCAGATAAGAGCTCTTCAGCTCTTCCTCAATGTTGACCGGTGTAATTTCTCTCGCAAGGTCGCTCATCTAACCGCTATCCCTCTACTGTATCCCGGATTCAAAGGTCGCAAATTATAACACAATCGCAATGAGACAGGTAAATGGAATGGTCTTCTACGGAGGCTTTATTCATCCCGTCGTGCTGATATACTCAGGCGACTTGCCAAATAAGGAGTAAAAGCGCCAATGAATGCCGAAAAACCCCCGGTGACACATAACGTTGATCACGAAGAAATCGCCAAATTTGAAGCTGTCGCGTCACGCTGGTGGGATCTTGAGGGTGAATTTAAGCCTCTGCACCGCATTAACCCGCTGCGCCTGGGCTACATTGCCGAGCGTTCCGGCGGCCTGTTCGGCAAAAAGGTGCTCGACGTTGGCTGCGGCGGCGGCATTCTGGCTGAGAGCATGGCGCGTGAAGGTGCGACGGTAACGGGCCTGGATATGGGCTTTGAGCCTTTGCAGGTCGCGAAACTGCACGCGCTGGAAAGCGGTATTCAGGTTGATTACGTGCAGGAGACGGTTGAAGAGCACGCGGCGAAACATGCGCACCAGTACGACGTCGTGACCTGTATGGAGATGCTGGAGCACGTACCGGACCCGCAATCGGTCGTCAGGGCCTGTGCGCAATTAGTTAAACCGGGCGGTGAAGTCTTTTTCTCGACCCTTAATCGCAACGGCAAGTCGTGGCTGATGGCGGTGGTAGGAGCAGAGTATATTTTACGCATGGTGCCGAAAGGCACGCACGATGTGAAAAAATTTATTAAACCTGCGGAGTTGCTGAACTGGGTCGATCAGACCGTGTTGAAAGAGCGTCACATGACCGGACTGCACTACAACCCGATTACCAACACCTTCAAGCTCGGGCCGGGCGTTGATGTTAACTATATGGTTCACACTACCGCACAAGTTGACTAACTGCGTCTGTAGGCCGGGTAAGGCGTTTATGCCGCTATCCGGCAATTTGCCCGGGGCGCTGCGCTCGCCGGGCCTACGCATCGCCTACCAATCCTGAGTAGGATCGTCAGGGCAATTTTTGCGCCAGATCATAGGAACTTTTCCTGCCTTCGATGAAGAAATCAGCACTCGATCAAATTTTCATTTTTTTTTATGAATTATTGACATGCCCTCCAGGCCTTATAAGACGCGCACTTAGCGATTATCACCCTTTTGCAACCTCAATTTAACCTCAAAATCAACTCTTGTACTGAAAAGAATCCCTACTAGAATACTCACCATATAGCGTTTCATTTATCAGTTACCCCCTATATATAGTATTTATCCACAGACTTAGTCACAACGTGGCATTGTGGATAAACGGGGGATATTTTTTCTTTCACGGACAGGTAAAACCCACATGAATCAGAGTCTGCTGGTGACAAAGCGTGATGGTCGTACTGAACGCATCAATCTCGACAAAATCCATCGAGTTCTGGATTGGGCGGCAGAAGGACTGAATAACGTATCCATCTCCCAGGTTGAACTGCGTTCTCATATCCAGTTCTACGACGGTATCAAGACGTCCGATATCCATGAGACCATCATTAAGGCCGCTGCCGACCTGATCTCCCGCGATGCGCCGGATTATCAGTACCTGGCCGCGCGCCTGGCGATTTTCCACCTGCGTAAAAAGGCCTACGGCGAGTTCGAACCGCCAGCGCTTTACGATCATGTGGTGAAAATGGTTGAGCTGGGTAAATACGACAATCATCTGCTGGAAGACTACACGGAAGAAGAGTTCAAGCAGATGGATTCGTTCATCGTACACGACCGCGATATGACCTTCTCCTACGCTGCCGTTAAGCAGCTGGAAGGTAAATACCTGGTACAGAACCGTGTAACCGGCGAGATTTATGAAAGCGCGCAGTTCCTTTATATTCTGGTTGCCGCTTGCCTGTTCTCTAACTATCCGCGTGAAACCCGTCTCGACTACGTGAAACGTTTCTACGATGCGGTTTCTACATTCAAAATTTCTCTGCCGACGCCAATCATGTCCGGCGTGCGCACCCCGACTCGTCAGTTCAGCTCCTGCGTGCTGATCGAGTGCGGCGACAGCCTGGACTCCATTAACGCCACCTCCAGCGCGATCGTGAAATATGTTTCTCAGCGTGCCGGTATCGGCATCAACGCCGGTCGTATTCGCGCGCTGGGTAGCCCGATTCGCGGCGGCGAAGCGTTCCACACCGGCTGTATTCCGTTCTACAAACACTTCCAGACGGCGGTGAAATCCTGCTCTCAGGGCGGTGTGCGCGGCGGTGCGGCGACGCTGTTCTACCCGATGTGGCATCTGGAAGTGGAAAGCCTGCTGGTACTGAAGAACAACCGCGGCGTGGAAGGCAACCGCGTGCGTCACATGGACTACGGCGTACAGATCAACAAGCTGATGTACACCCGCCTGCTGAAAGGTGAAGACATCACCCTGTTCAGCCCGTCCGACGTTCCGGGTCTGTACGACGCTTTCTTCGCCGATCAGGACGAGTTCGAGCGTCTGTACACCAAATACGAAAAAGACGACAGCATTCGTAAGCAGCGCGTGAAAGCCGTGGATCTGTTCTCGCTGATGATGCAGGAACGCGCATCAACTGGCCGTATCTACATTCAGAACGTGGATCACTGCAACACCCACAGCCCGTTTGATGCGCAGGTTGCGCCGGTACGCCAGTCCAACCTGTGCCTGGAAATCGCCCTGCCGACCAAACCGCTGATGGACGTTAACGACGAAAACGGTGAAATCGCGCTGTGTACGCTTTCCGCCTTCAACCTGGGCGCAATTAACAGCCTGGATGAGCTGGAAGAGCTGGCGGTGCTGGCGGTACGCGCGCTGGATGCGCTGCTGGATTACCAGGATTACCCTATTCCGGCGGCTAAACGCGGCGCAATGGGCCGCCGTACGCTGGGTATCGGCGTGATTAACTACGCTTACTATCTGGCGAAACACGGCGTGCGTTACTCTGACGGCAGCGCGAACAACCTGACGCACAAAACGTTTGAAGCCATTCAGTACTATCTGCTGAAGGCCTCTAACGAGCTGGCGAAAGAGCAAGGCGCATGCCCGTGGTTTAATGAAACCACTTATGCTCAGGGCATTCTGCCGATCGACACCTACAAAAAAGATCTGGATGCGATCGCCAACGAAGCGCTGCACTACAACTGGGAAGCGCTTCGTGAGTCCATCAAAACGCACGGTCTGCGTAACTCCACGCTTTCCGCCCTGATGCCGTCTGAGACCTCTTCGCAGATCTCCAACGCCACTAACGGTATTGAACCGCCGCGCGGCCATGTCAGCATCAAAGCGTCGAAAGATGGCGTACTGCGCCAGGTGGTGCCGGATTACGAAGGGCTGAAAGACCGCTATGAGCTGCTGTGGGAAATGCCGAGCAACGACGGCTACCTGCAACTGGTCGGTATCATGCAGAAATTCATCGATCAGGCGATTTCCGCTAACACCAACTACGATCCGACGCGCTTCCCGTCTGGTAAAGTACCGATGCAGCAATTGCTGAAAGATCTGCTCACCGCCTATAAATTTGGCGTGAAAACCCTGTACTATCACAACACCCGTGACGGTGCGGAAGATGCGCAGGACGATCTGGTGCCGTCTATTCAGGACGATGGCTGCGAAAGCGGCGCATGTAAGATCTAAGTTATTTTTGCCGGGTAGCGCTACGCTTACCCGGCCTACGGTTTTGTAGGCCCGGCAAACGAAGTACCGCCGGGCGATACAATCTCAACAGGACTCACTTCAATGGCATACACCACTTTTTCACAGACGAAAAACGACCAACTCAAAGAGCCGATGTTCTTTGGCCAGCCGGTCAACGTGGCACGCTACGACCAGCAAAAATATGACATCTTCGAAAAACTGATCGAAAAACAACTCTCCTTCTTCTGGCGCCCGGAAGAAGTTGACGTTTCACGCGATCGTATCGATTTCCAGTCATTGCCGGAACACGAAAAACATATTTTCATCAGCAACCTGAAGTACCAGACGCTGCTGGACTCCATTCAGGGGCGTAGCCCGAACGTGGCATTACTGCCGCTGATTTCCATCCCGGAGCTGGAAACCTGGGTAGAAACCTGGGCGTTTTCTGAGACGATCCACTCGCGCTCGTATACCCATATCATCCGCAACATCGTTAACGATCCGGCGGTGGTATTTGACGACATCGTCACCAACGAACAAATTCAGAAGCGCGCGGAAGGCATTTCTCACTACTACGATGAGCTGATTGAAATGACCAGCTACTGGCATCTGCTGGGGGAAGGTACGCACAACGTGAACGGCAAAACCGTCACCGTAAACCTGCGTGCGCTGAAAAAACAGCTCTACCTGTGCCTGATGAGCGTTAACGCGCTGGAAGCGATTCGTTTCTACGTCAGCTTCGCCTGCTCCTTCGCTTTCGCGGAACGTAAGCTGATGGAAGGTAACGCCAAAATCATCCGTCTGATTGCCCGCGACGAAGCGCTGCACCTGACCGGCACGCAGCATATGCTGAACCTGCTGCGTAGCGGCATAGACGATCCAGAAATGGCGGAAATCGCCGAAGAGAGCAAGCAGGCGTGCTATGACCTGTTTGTACAGGCCGCGCAGCAAGAAAAAGAGTGGGCGGATTACCTGTTCCGCGACGGTTCCATGATCGGCCTGAACAAAGATATTCTGTGCCAGTACGTCGAGTACATCACCAATATCCGTATGCAGGCGGTCGGCCTGGAGCTGCCGTTCCAGACGCGCTCCAACCCGATCCCGTGGATCAACACCTGGCTGGTTTCCGATAACGTCCAGGTGGCGCCGCAGGAAGTAGAAGTCAGTTCTTACCTGGTCGGCCAGATTGACTCGGAAGTTGATACCGACGATCTGAGTAACTTCCAGCTCTGATGGGACGCGTGACGCTACGTCTTTCCGGCACCGAAGTGCTGTGTCGGGAAGAACACCCTTCTCTGCTGGTGGCGCTTGAGGCGCATCAGGTTGAAGTGGAGTACCAGTGTCGTGCGGGCTATTGCGGCTCCTGCCGCTGCCGTCTGGTCGCAGGCCAGGTTGACTGGCTGACCGAACCGCTGGCTTTTATCAGCGAAGGGGAAATTTTGCCCTGCTGTTGCAGGGCAAAAGGCGATATTGAGATAGAGATGTAGCCTTGTCGGGTGGCGCTACGCTTACCCGACCTACAAAACCGCAGTTCACAGGCCGGGTAAGGCGAAGCCGCTACCCGGCTTTTTAGTGCTTATCCTTCAAAAACGCCACCGCTTTATCCGGGAAATCGGTGAACAATCCATCCACACCCGCCTTGTTATACAGGATGTCATAAAGCTGATTAACATCCGTGGCGTAGTCAGGAAGCTGATCGGCGCGTACGGTGTAAGGGTGTACCACCATCTTGTTCTGCTGCGCCTCTTTCACCATGCCGGTCAGCGTGATATGCCCGACCTTCGATTTTTCATCAATCAGCATATGATAGTCCGGGCCGATCCCGTCAGCATAGCTGGCGATTTCTTTCATCGCGCCAGGCTTGAACATCCAGTCGTAGTTATAGTTAACCCAACTGCCGTCCGGCTGTTTTTGCTGAGTTTCATTCCAGTCGGTATACGCAATCAACTGCACCAGATTGAGATCCATCCCCCTCTTCGGTTCCAGCTCATTCTTAATGCGCTTCAGCTCCGCGGCATCGAAACACTGCAAATAAACGTTATCTTTTTTACCGGTATAACCATACTTTTTCAGCACATCCAGCGTCTTAGCCGCAATATCCTTCCCTTCCTGATGATGGAACCACGGCGCTTTGATTTCTGGATAAATACCGATATTTTTTCCGGTCGAATGATTCAGCCCCTGAACAAACTCAATCTCTTCCTCAAAGGTATGCACGCGGAAATCTGATTTTCCCATCGGGAAACGGCCAGGGTAAGTCTGTACTTTCTTGCCGTTCTCAATATCAAAACCTTCGGTGAACTTCAGGGATTTAATTTCATCCAGTGTGAAATCAATGGCGTAGTAACGCCCGTCCTTGCGGGCGCGATTCGGAAAACGTTCGGCAACGTCGGTAACCCGGTCAAGGTAGTGGTCATGCAGGACGACCAGATGGTCGTCCTTCGTCATCACCAAATCCTGCTCCAGATAATCGGCACCCTGCGCATACGCCATCGCTTTCGCTGGCAGTGTGTGCTCCGGCAGATAGCCGCTGGCGCCACGGTGCGCAATCACGATTTTATCCGCAGCGATTGCCGCGCTGCTCACGACCATACCCGCCAGCATCAATGCCACGCTGAGATTTTTCAGTGTCGTCTTCATTCACTTAAGCTCCGTTGCGTTTCAACATCAGCTCTTCATGGTGGCGTTTTTCGCCAATCATCACGATAATCAGCAGGATAACCGCCAGAACGCTGCCGCCGATCATCACCATGAAGCCGCCGTCCCAGCCGAAGAAGTCAACGGTATAGCCAACAATGGCGCTCGCCGCGACGGAACCGCCGAGATAACCAAACAGGCCGGTGAAGCCCGCCGCCGTACCTGCCGCTTTTTTCGGCGCCAGTTCCAGCGCGTGCAGACCAATCAGCATGACCGGGCCATAAATCAGGAAGCCGATAACGATCATACAGGCCATATCTACGGTCGGATTTCCTGGAGGGTTCAGCCAGTAAACAACTGTGGCAATGGTCACCAGCGTCATAAAGAACACGCCCGTTGCGCCACGGTTGCCACGGAACACTTTATCCGACATCCAGCCGCACAGCAGCGTACCCGGGATACCGGCATATTCGTACAAGAAATACGCCCAGGACGATTTATCCAGCGCAAAGTGTTTCACTTCTCTCAGGTAGGTCGGCGACCAGTCGAGGATGCCGTAACGCAGCAGGTAAACGAACACGTTCGCAATCGCGATGTACCACAACAGTTTGTTCGGCAGCACGTACTGCATAAAGATCTGTTTTGCCGTCAGCTCTTCTTCCGCTTTTTCGTTGTAATCATCCGGGTAGTCGTTTTTGTACTCTTCAATCGGCGGCAGACCGCAGGACTGCGGCGTATCGCGCATCAGCGCGAAAGCGAAAATCGCCACCAGGATCGCACCAAACGCCGGCATGTAGAGCGCGGCTTTCCAGTCATTAAACCAGGCCATCCCCAGCAGGAACAGCAGCGGAGGAATACCGCCGCCAACGTTATGCGCGCAGTTCCAGACGGAGACGATACCGCCACGTTCTTTCTGTGACCACCAGTGCACCATTGTACATTGTACGACCGCACGGCGGCCACCCCATTCCCTGGAACCAGCCGCAGAGGAACAGCAGCACGAACATCACGGCAATGCTGGACGTGGCCCACGGCACAAAGCCCATAAACAACATCACGGCCGCCGCCAGAATCAACCCTGCGGGCAGGAAAACGCGCGGATTCGAGCGGTCGGAGACCGACCCCATGATAAATTTCGAAAAACCATAGGCGATGGAGATCCCGGACAGCGCAAAACCCAGATCGCCGCGCGAGAATCCCTGCTCTACCAGGTAAGGCATCGCCAGCGCAAAGTTCTTACGCACCAGATAGTAAGCGGCATAACCAAAGAAAATCCCCAGGAAAATCTGCCAGCGCAGCCGACGATATGTCGGATCAATCTCCGCTGCTGGCAAGCGCGTTTTATGTTGCGCAGGTTTAAAAATACTTAACATATGTAGCCTCCGTGGCCGTGTCTTATTAGAGGTAAACACCGCAGTTCGTTTAACTAACCAACCTCGCTGCTCCCAGTGTGGGCGCGATGTTAAGTAAAGATACCTGTCGTTAATGTGAATTACAGCACAGATTGTTACACATTTATGACAAATGTTCAGAAAGGCGCACGAAATCACGTTTCATTTTCGAATCATGAGCGATTATGCGCGAAATCAAACAAACCATGCTTTTTATGTGGCTAAATGATAAAAAACGAACTGTGAGGGATAACCATGAAAACTCGCGACTCGCAAACAAGTGACGTGATTATCATTGGTGGGGGAGCCACAGGCGCAGGGATCGCCCGAGACTGTGCGCTACGCGGATTGCGCGTTATCTTAGTTGAGCGCCACGATATCGCGACCGGCGCAACCGGCCGTAACCACGGCCTGCTGCATAGCGGCGCCCGCTATGCTGTTACCGACGCGGAGTCTGCCCGCGAATGCATCAGCGAAAACCAGATTCTGAAACGGATCGCCCGCCACTGCGTTGAGCCAACGGACGGTCTGTTCATTACTTTGCCGGAAGACGAATTATCCTTCCAGGCCACCTTTATTCGCGCCTGCGAAGAGGCGGGCATTCGCGCCGAAGCGATTGATCCGCAACAGGCGCGGCTGATCGAACCGGCCGTCAATCCGCAGCTGATTGGTGCGGTGAAAGTGCCTGACGGCACTGTCGATCCCTTCCGGCTGACCGCCGCGAATATGCTGGATGCCAGAGAACATGGCGCAATCATTTTAACGGCGCATGAAGTCACCGGACTTATTCGCGAAGGCGCGACCATTTGCGGTGTGAACGTGCATAACCATCTCACAGGGGAAAGCCAATCGCTGCATGCGCCGGTCGTGGTGAATGCCGCAGGCATCTGGGGTCAGCGAATTGCGGAATACGCCGATCTGAGCATCCGCATGTTCCCGGCGAAAGGGTCGCTGCTGATTATGGATCATCGCATTAACCAGCATGTGATTAACCGCTGCCGCAAGCCGTCCGACGCCGATATTCTGGTGCCCGGCGATACCATCTCGCTCATCGGCACTACGTCGACCCACATTGATTACAACGAGATCGACAGCAACCGCGTCACCGCAGAAGAGGTTGATATTCTGCTGCGTGAAGGGGAAAAACTGGCGCCGGTGATGGCGAAAACGCGCATTTTGCGCGCCTACTCGGGCGTGCGTCCGCTGGTCGCCAGCGATGACGATCCGAGCGGTCGTAATGTCAGCCGCGGCATTGTGCTGTTTGACCATGCTGCACGCGACGGGCTGGACGGGTTTATCACCATTACGGGCGGTAAGCTGATGACCTACCGCCTGATGGCGGAATGGGCAACCGACGCGGTATGCCGAAAACTGGGCAACACTCGCCCCTGCGTCACCGCGCAAACCGCCCTTCCCGGCTCGCAGGAACCCACGGAAAACACGCTTAAACGCGTGATCTCACTGCCCGCCCCGCTACGCGGTTCCGCCGTCTATCGTCACGGCGATCGTACTCCGGCCTGGCTCAGCGAAGGTCGCCAGCACCGCAGCCTGGTCTGTGAATGCGAAGCGGTCACCGCAGGCGAAGTGCAGTACGCCGTCGAAAATTTAACCGTCAACAGCCTGCTGGATCTGCGCCGCCGTACCCGCGTAGGCATGGGCACATGTCAGGGAGAACTGTGCGCCTGCCGCGCCGCCGGGCTGCTGCAACGTTTTAATGTCACTACCGCCGCTCAGTCCATCACTCAGCTTTCTGCGTTCCTCAATGAACGCTGGAAAGGCGTACAGCCTGTCGCCTGGGGAGACGCGCTGCGCGAAAGCGAGTTCACGCGCTGGGTTTATCAGGGATTGTGCGGTCTGGAGAAGGAGCACCAGGATGAAATTTGATACGGTCATTATGGGTGGCGGTCTCGCCGGATTACTGTGTGGCCTGGAATTGCAAAAACACGGCTTGCGCTGTGCGATCGTCACTCGCGGCCAAAGCGCGCTGCACTTCTCCTCCGGCTCGCTGGATCTACTCAGCACCCTGCCGGACGGTCAGCCCGTCACAAATATCACTGAAGGTCTGAATGCGTTACGCGAACAAGCGCCGACGCACCCTTACACCACAATTGGCGCGTCAACCGTTCTGGAACTGGCGCAGCAGGCGCAAGCGTTGCTGGAAGCGTCTGGCGCGCATTTACAGGGCGATGTACAACAGTCGCATCTGCGCGTCACGCCGTTGGGAACATTGCGCGCCACCTGGCTAAGCTCGCCAGAAGTGCCCGTCTGGCCGCTGGCCGCGCAACGCATTTGCGTCGTCGGCATCAGCGGTTTACTGGACTTTCAGGCGCACCTCGCGGCGGCGTCGCTGCGTCAGCACCATCTCACGGTAGAGACGGCAGAGATCGACCTGCCTGAACTGGACGTATTACGCGATAACCCGACGGAGTTTCGTGCGGTGAATATTGCGCGTTTGCTCGATAACGAAGAAAAATGGCCGTTGCTCCACGACGCGCTCTTACCGATAGCAAAAACCTGCGACATGATCATCATGCCCGCCTGTTTCGGCCTGGCGGATGACAGCCTCTGGCGCTGGCTCAATGAACGCCTGCCCTGCTCACTGAATTTGCTGCCGACGCTGCCGCCTTCCGTGCCGGGCATTCGCCTGCATAATCGCTTGCAGCGCCAGTTTGTTCGTCAGGGCGGGATCTGGATGCCGGGCGACGAGGTGAAAAAAGTGACCTGCCGTAACGGCGTCGTGAGCGAAGTCTGGACCCGCAACCATGCCGACATTCCTCTGCGCCCGCGCTTTGCGGTACTCGCCAGCGGCAGCTTCTTCAGCAGCGGCCTGGTCGCCGAACGCGACGGTATTCGCGAACCCATTATGGGACTGGACGTTCAGCAAACGGCCACCCGCGCCGAATGGTATCAGCGTGATTTCTTTGATGCGCAACCCTGGCAGCAGTTTGGCGTCACGACCGATGATGCGCTGCGCCCCTCACTGGCGGGGCAGACCGTAGAAAATCTGTTTGCCATCGGCTCGGTGCTCGGCGGATTCGATCCGATAGCCCAGGGATGCGGAGGCGGCGTATGCGCAGTCAGCGCCTTACACGCCGCACGTCACATTGCAGAACGTGCAGGAGGTCAGCAATGAGCGATACGAGTTTCGAGAGTTGTATCAAATGCACGGTGTGCACCACCGCCTGCCCGGTCAGCCGGGTGAATCCTGGCTACCCAGGCCCCAAACAGGCAGGGCCGGACGGCGAGCGCCTGCGCCTGAAAGACGGCGCGCTGTACGACGATGCGCTGAAATACTGCATTAACTGCAAACGCTGCGAAGTGGCCTGCCCGTCAGACGTTAAAATTGGCGATATCATCCAGCGTGCGCGCGCCAGATATGACACTTCGCGCCCGTCGCTGCGCAACTTTATCTTAAGCCACACCGATTTAATGGGCAGCGTCTCTACGCCGTTCGCCCCGGTCGTCAATACCGCGACGTCGCTGAAACCGGTTCGTCAGTTGCTCGACTATGCGTTGAAGATCGACCATCGCCGTACGCTGCCGAAATACTCCTTCGGCACCTTCCGCCGCTGGTATCGCAGCGTTGCGGCACAGCAGGCGCAATACAAAGATCAGGTCGCTTTCTTCCACGGCTGCTTCGTCAATTACAACCATCCGCAGCTCGGTAAGGATTTAATTAACGTCCTGAACGCAATGGGCACCGGCGTGCAGTTGTTAAGTAAAGAGAAGTGTTGCGGCGTGCCGCTGATCGCCAACGGTTTTACCGATAAAGCGCGCAAGCAGGCGGTGAGCAATGTGGCGTCGCTCAGAGAAGCGATTGGCGTAAAAGGCATTCCGGTTATCGCAACCTCATCAACCTGCACCTTTGCCCTGCGTGATGAATACCCGGAAGTGCTGGACGTGGATAACAGCGGGCTGCGTGAGCATATCGAACTCGCGACCCGCTGGCTGTGGCGTAAGATCGATGCAGGCCAGACGCTGCCGCTGAAAAAATTACCGCTGAAGGTGGTTTACCATACGCCGTGTCATATGGAGAAGATGGGCTGGACGCTCTATACGCTGGAGTTGCTGCGCCAGATCCCAGGTCTGGAACTGACCGTGCTGGACTCCCAGTGCTGTGGGATTGCCGGAACCTACGGTTTTAAAAAGGAAAACTACCCCACCTCGCAATCCATCGGCGCCCCGCTGTTCCGCCAGATTGAAGAGAGCGGCGCGGATATTGTGGTGACCGACTGTGAAACCTGTAAGTGGCAAATTGAGATGTCGACAAGCAAACGCTGCGAACATCCGATTACCCTGCTTGCCCAGGCATTAGGTTAAGCGCGTTAACGTCTTATCGGGCCTGCAAACCACGGCAGGCCCGATAAGCACAGCGCCATCAGGCTACAGGGTTAACGACTCCACCACCTCAATCCAGCCATGTTCACTGGCAATATCCTGACCGTTTAACCACCGACGCACCATATTCAGCGCCATCATGGCGCAAACTTCCTGCCGCACCGCCAGACTGTAGCGGCTGGCGCTGAAATGCACGCGCAGGGCAAATGTCCCATCCGGCGTCGCCAGCGCGAAATTAAGATGGTCGTTTTCCAGCCCGGATACCGCCAGCGCCAGTCCGGCGTAGTGGTTGCTCCGTCGCTCTGTCGTCCAGTGCGCGGTCTGAGCCAGCGTCTCTTCCTGGGAAGGCACCACTTCGCTGGCAAGAATCGGCGCATTCGCACGGGAAAGCTGCAAAGCCAGCAGCCCGCTGGTGAACTGTTCGCTGAGCGTCAGGCTGAGCTGGCGCGTCTGCAAACAACGGGCGATTTGCGCAGGCAGTCCTTCCGTCCCTTCAAAAATCAGGTTCTGCCCTGCCACCCGCTTCACCTCCGGCCATAGCGCCAGCATCGCGTCCCGCTGCGCATCCGGGCCAGTGAGTTTCAGTTCAATAATCGGCATTGAAGAGCGATATCCCATCGTCACGCCCGCCGGTAGCGGCAGCGAATCGAGGCTCTGCGCCAGATCGCTTTCCGAACGACCAAACGTGGTGAGTCGCAGACAAACCGGCGGTTCAGGAAGCGAAAAACGCGCACGCAGACGCGGCATAATTTCATGCTCGACCATCACCTTAAATTCAGACGGGACGCCAGGGGTAAAGAACATCAGGCAGCGATTTAGCTTCACCGCAAACCCACAGGCGGTGCCAACCGGGTTATTAATAAACTCGGCGCTGGCGGGCAGTTCTGCCTGCTTGCGGTTACTCGGCGCCATAACCCGCCCGCGCTCATGGAAAAAACGCTCCATCTCAGCCAGCCACGCATCATGAAGCACCAGACCTTCACCTTTCGCCGTGGCGGCGGCCAGCGCGCTTAAATCATCGCTGGTCGGCCCCAGGCCGCCATTCACAATCAGCACATCAGCATGTTCGCTACGTTCGCGTAAAATGGCGACCAGCGCATCCAGATTATCTCCCACCGTATTTCGGCGTGATAACGGCAACCCCTGATTAAAGAAAAAATCGGCCAGCCAGGCGGCATTCGTGTCGACGATTTGCCCGTGCAACACTTCATCCCCGGTGGATAACATCTCCACGTTTAACATCGTGTTCTCCTGCTTCTATGATGAAAACACTATAACGCAAAGCCCGCCGGGGCGGAGTAAGAAACTCAGAGGAAACAAACCGGGAAAGAACGCGATAGCATACAGGAAACGGCGCGACGGATGCCGCGCCCGAAAATCAGAAGCTGGCGTTAACGCCGACGTACGGGCCATCGGCAATCGCGTTGTCACGGTTGCCGTCTTTACCCGCCAGGTTCAGATAGCGATAGCCCGCTTCAATGCTCAGCGGACGCATAATGGTAAAGCGCGCTCCGGCATTGGCTTCTTCATAGCTGTCGATGCCGCTGGACAGTGAATCTGGAGAGTAGTAATACTCGCCAAACAGACGGAAGCTGTCGCCGATTTTCCACTGTAACCCGCCGCCTACCGCCGCCGCATAGCCTTCATCGCCGTCGTTCGGATTGGTATAAACGCCTTTCCCACCAACCGTTGCCAACAACGGCCCAAGCGGAATATTCAGGCCGAGCCCCACGCCGGCAGCGTCGCCGTCGTCGTCGTTATGCATCCAGTTGCCGCTCAACGCCAACCCGGTGGATTCAGTACCGAAACCTACGCCAACGTTGGTGTAATCTTTACCCGCCTGGCCGCTAATGCTCATCGCATTCGCCGATGCAGAAGCGAACAACAGTCCGGCAACGCCTAATAAAATGCTTTTTTTCATTTTTACCCTTTCCAGCAAAGAAATAAACAAAAGACCCCAAAACCGCAGGATTGTACTGCCAGGCGCAACAGAATCAATGAGCTAAAAAAGCGATCTAATAACATATTGTAACTAAACACTACCTTTCAGGTTTATTAAACGTTACAAGAAGAGGCGTTTAGCGCAGCAGTCATTGCCCGAGATCAATATTTCATTCACAAATATTTTCTACATTAGTTTCCGAAATTAAACGGAAATTAAACATTTTTTCTAACGATCGTCGGGAGATAAAGATGAGCAAAAAAGGACTCACCACCGCAGCAGGCGTGCCTGTCGCCCATAATAACAACGTTGCAACCGCAGGCCCGCGCGGCCCCATGCTGCTACAGGACATCTGGTTCCTGGAAAAACTGGCCCACTTCGATCGTGAAGTGATCCCTGAGCGCCGTATGCATGCCAAAGGCTCAGGCGCGTACGGCACCTTCACCGTCACGCACGATATTTCACGTTACACTCGCGCAAAAATCTTTTCGGAGCCCGGTAAAAAAACGGATCTGTTCCTGCGTTTTTCCACCGTGGCGGGAGAGCGCGGCGCGGCGGATGCCGAGCGCGATATTCGCGGGTTTGCGATCAAATTTTACACTGAAGAGGGCAACTGGGATCTGGTGGGTAACAACACGCCCGTTTTCTATCTGCGCGATCCGCTGAAATTCCCGGATCTGAACCATGTCGTGAAGCGCGACCCACGCACCAACCTGCGCAATCCGACCTACAAATGGGACTTTTTCTCCCATCTACCGGAATCGCTGCACCAGTTGACTATCGACTTTAGCGACCGGGGTTTGCCTTTCTCTTACCGTACGATGCACGGTTTCGGTAGCCACACATTCAGCTTTATCAACAGCGACAACGAACGTTTCTGGGTGAAATTCCACCTGAAATCGCAGCAGGGCATCGCCAACCTGATGGATGACGAAGCGAAACGCCTGGTGGCGGACGATCGCGAAAGCTCTCAGCGCGACCTGTACAACGCTATTGAACAGGGCAACTTCCCCCGCTGGAAATTCTACGTGCAGATCATGCCGGAAGCCGAAGCCTCACAGGTGCCGTACAACCCGTTTGATCTGACCAAAGTATGGCCGCACGGCGATTACCCGCTGATTGAAGTCGGCGTGCTGGAACTGAACCGCAACCCGGAAAACTATTTCTCCGAAGTGGAACAGGTAGCGATGAACCCGGCGAACGTCGTGCCGGGGATTAGCTTCTCCCCTGACCGTATGTTGCAGGGGCGTCTCTTCTCCTATGGCGATGCGCACCGCTATCGTCTGGGCGTTAACCATCAGCAGATCCCGGTCAACGCCCCGCGCTGCCCGTTCCATAACTACCATCGTGACGGCGCGATGCGGGTGGACGGCAACAGCGGCAACGGCCCAACCTATGAGCCAAACAGCTTTGGCGTCTTCCAGGAACAGCCTGATTTCAGCGAACCGCCGCTCTCTGTCAAAGGCGCTGCCGCGCACTGGGATCACCGGGAAGATACGGACTACTTCAGCCAGCCGCGTAAGCTGTATGAGTTGCTGAGTGATGAAGAACATCAGCGTATGTTCGCGCGCATCGCCGGCGACATGAAAGATGTGCCGGAATTTATTCAGCAGCGTCAGATTGGCTTGTTTAGCGAAGTTCATCCTGACTATGGCGCGGGCGTCGCCGCTGCCCTGCGGGCGTTAAAAGAAGCGAAATAACCGTTTCCACGGGAGCTGCGGCTCCCGTGTTGTTTACATTACGGACGGTTAGCGCGCACCCACTCCTGCAATGCCCGGCGCGAAACTTTGATCCCGCCGTTTTTCAGCGCTGATGGCAACGTCAACCAACATACCGGCTGCTGAAAACGCGCCAGCTTGTCTTTCACCCATTCCGCGAGATCGACATCTCCGGCCTGCGCGTCATATTCCACCACCGCCACCGGACGATGGCCGAACTCCCTGTCCTCTACCGGCACCACGAACGCCTGTAGAACATGTGGATGCGCCGAGATAACGCGTTCCACCTCTTCCGGCTGAATGCCTTCTCCGCCGCTGAAGAACAGATTATCCAGCCGACCGGCAATCGTCAGCTTACCGTCGTTCAGTTCGCCGCGATCGCGGGTAGCGAACCAGCCTTCGCCATTCACCAGCGGGATCAGCTTACCGTCGCGCCAGTAGCCTTCCGCCATGCTGGCAGCGCGCAGCCAGACTTCGTCATTCACGATTCGGACTTCCCGCCCCGGTAACGCCGCGCCGACATCGCCCAGGCCGTCGGCCTCTTTCGCGCACACCGTCGAGGCAAATTCCGTCAGGCCATAACCGCACCAGCAGCGAATACCCTGCGCGCGAGCCTGCTCCGTCAGTTCAATCGGGATAGCCGCGCCGCCCAGCAGTACCGCTTTCAACGTTACCGATGCCGGATTCTCCAGCAGCCGCCACAGCTGAGTGGGAACCAGAGACGCATGCGTACACCCTTGCAGCATCGCTTCCAGCGGCTGCTTCTCACGCACGGTCATTCGGGCGCCCGCAAACAACCAGCGCCACATAATGCCCTGGCCGGAAACGTGAAACAGCGGCAGCGATAATAGCCAGTCATCCCCATCGGCAAACGGCATCAGGGACAGCACCCCTTCCGCGCTGGCCAGATGCGCCTGGCAGGTATGCACTGCGGCCTTGGGTAATCCGGTTGAGCCAGAGGTCAGCGTCATTGAACTCAGCCGCGTCGGCTGCCAGTCTGCGGCGTGTTCGCCTGCCTCTTGCTGCATTTGCAGCGGTTGCAACGCCGGGAAGGTGTTCTCCCCCTCCAGCAGCAAAGCAAACCGGAGCGTTAAGTCCGGCAGCAGCGCGTCGAGCAGCGGTTGTGGAAGCTGCGGGTTAACCGGCAGGACTCTTGCCCCGCATTGCAGTAAAGCCAGCCAGGCCAGCAGCGTTTGCGGGTGATTCCAGGCGCGCAGCATCACGCCGCAGCCTTCAGAGGCACCCTGAGCGGCAAAACCGCTCGCCAGCGCGTCAATACGGGTACAGAGTGTGCGCCAGCTTAGCACTTCATCATTAAGGCGTAAGGCAGGCGCATCTCCCCGCATCTGCCGCCAGTGACGCCACGGCCAGTCATTAAAAGACGACGGCTGGAGGCCCGATACGCTTGCGCTATCGGGCATTTCCCGGAGGCTCATAGCAGCCGTTCCAGCGCATCGTCGCTAACACACGGCAAAGCGCTGCCCGGCCAGCGGCGCACCTGCTGGGTTTGCATCAGGCTTAGCGTATCCAGACCCGGAATGGTCTGCGGCGTCAGCCACGCGGCAATACGCGCCAGCTGCGTTAAACCGAGGCTCGACTCGATGGAAGAGCTGATCACCGCCGTCAGTCCCAGCGTATGCGCGGCCTGTACCTGCTCGCGAACCTTTTCCAGGCTTCCGGTGAGCGTCGGTTTGATGACCACCGCGCTGACGCCCGCTTCCGCCGCAAAGACAAAATCGTCTTCACGCAGACTTTCATCCCAGGCAATCGCAATCCCGGTTTCACGCGCAAAAGCGCGGGAGTCGTCGCGAGTTTTGCACGGTTCTTCGAGGAAGGCAATGCGGGCACGGTAGTCCGGGTTGACGTATTTCGCGAACTGCTGCGCTTTCAGCGGCGTCCAGGCGCGATTGGCATCCAGACGCAGATGCAGATCGGGAACCGCCTCCAGCAGCAGGTTGACCACCATTCCATCGCGTACCGCTTCGTACAGACCGACTTTGATCTTGGCGACTTTCTCGCCAGGCATATCAGCCAGTTGCAGCACCAGATCGTCTGGATCGCCCGTACACAGCGGCGCAGCGCGGTAATCCGCCGCCTCTGGCAACGTCCCCGCCGCCTCCGCCAGCGCGCAGCTAACGCCAAACGCCACGGAGGGCACTTCAGGCAACGTTGACTGGCCTTGCAGCCAGCCGTTAACCCAGTCCAGCAGCGCGGCCTGCGCCTCTTCCAGGGTTTCCTGGCTGAAACCCGGAAGCGGGGAGATCTCCCCCCACCCTTCGCGCTCGCCGTCGCACAGACGGACATACAGCCCGTCGCGAGTTTTTAACCGCCTGTCGCGCAGAACCACCCCCGCGTCCATGGGGATCTGCCAGCGGTACACCTGCGCGCTACGCATTACGGATTCCGTTTGAATTTGCTGAAATCAGGCTGACGTTTCTGGTTGAAAGCGTTACGGCCTTCCTGACCTTCTTCCGTCATGTAGAACAGCATCGTGGCGTTGCCCGCCAGCTCCTGTAGACCCGCCTGACCGTCGCAGTCGGCGTTCAGCGCGGCTTTCAGGCAGCGCAGCGCCATCGGGCTGTTTTGCAACATTTCGCGGCACCAGCGCACGGTCTCTTTTTCGAGGGAGTCCAGCGGTACGACGGTGTTGACCAGCCCCATATCCAGCGCCTGTTTAGCGTCATACTGACGGCACAGGAACCAGATTTCACGCGCTTTTTTCTGCCCGACGATACGCGCCATATAGGAAGCGCCCCAGCCGCCGTCGAAGGAGCCGACTTTCGGGCCAGTCTGGCCGAAGATGGCGTTTTCCGCCGCGATGGTCAGGTCACACATCATGTGCAGTACGTGACCGCCGCCGATAGAGTACCCTGCGACCATCGCCACGACCGGTTTTGGGCAGGTACGGATCTGGCGCTGGAAATCCAGTACGTTCAGGTGATGCACACCGGAATCATCCTGGTATCCGCCGTAGTCGCCGCGTACCTTCTGGTCGCCGCCCGCACAGAAAGCTTTCTCGCCTTCGCCGGTCAGAATAATAACGCCCACGTTGTCGTCATACCGGGCATCCGCCAGCGCCTGGATCATCTCTTTGACGGTCAAAGGACGGAATGCGTTGCGCACCTGTGGACGGTTAATGGTGATTTTTGCAATACCATCGGTGGATTTTTCATAACGAATGTCCGTGTAACCTTCGGAGCAGTCGTGCCATTCAACCGGTGCGTAAAGCATTGTTTCATCAGGATAGATCATAGTGTGTCCTTTAGTCAGAGACGCAGAATCTGAGCCAGACTATCCACCACGCCTGCGGGGTTTTCCCGATGCGCGTTGTGTCCGGCGTTACGAATCATATGGCAAGGTACAGACAACTCCGCCGCCAGCGCGCGGAATTTGCTGTCGCGTTCACCACATAAATAATAAAACGGAAATGTGCGCGCATTTAGCCGCGCGCGTAAATCAGGCTGTACGGCAAGCGAGGTTGCCTCCAGCATCGCCGCCAGCGTTTCGCCATTGTTCTGGCTGCGCAGCGCGACTAACGCCTCTCTTTGCGAAGCATCCAGCGAAGCGAAAACCGGTTGCTGATACCAGTCAGTAAACACGTCGCGCAGCGGTTCACGGCGAAAGCGCGCCGCCCAACGACCGTCAGACCGTCGGCGCGCGTCACGCTCGGCCTCGCGTTGCAGTCCCGGGTGGCCGCCTTCAACCACCAGCCCGCAAAGACCCGGCAGAGTCTGGCACGCCGCCATCATCGCCACTCTGCCGCCGAGCGAGTAGCCGACCAGCCAGTATTTAAGTATGTTGTAACTAAATAATGTGTTACGCAATAAGTCGCACACATCAGCAAAGCCGCTGACACGAATATCGGCAGAATCGCCGTGACCAGGCAAGTCGATATACAGGCGCGAAAAGTCGGGAAACTGCTCACCGATCTGCTGCCATTCCCGGCAATCACCGGAAAATCCATGCAGGAAAACCAGCCAGGGAGACCCCGGCTGACCACCGTTCGCCTGCGCGCGCAGGATCATAGATGGCTCACCTGCGCCAGCAGCTGTTGCAGGGTTTGCGCCCCGTCGGTATCGTTCACGACCAGCTCAATCACCGTGGTTGTCGGCGTTCGCCAGGCGCCAGCCAGCGCCGCATCCAGCTCATCCCAGCTTTGCGGGCGGTGATATTTGAGGTTAAACATGGCCGCTGCGTGTTCAAAGTGGACGTTTTGCGGCATCAGGTAAAACCGCTCGCGCTCGCTCTGCGGCGTCGGCAACAAAGAGAAAATTTGCCCGCCGTTGTTATTCACCACAATCAGCACAAACGGCGCGGACACCTGGCGCAATAGCGCCAGTGCGTTGAGATCGTAGAGCGCAGACAGATCGCCGACGATAGCCAGCGTCGATTTCGCGCTGGCGCGCTGAACGCCCGCCGCCGTCGAGATCAAACCATCAATACCGCTGGCTCCCCGGTTGCTGTACACCGGGTAGCCCGCCGGTAGCTGCGACAGCGCGTCAATCAGGCGCACCACCAGGCTGTTGCCGACAAACAGTTGCCCTTGTTCCGGCAGATAGTCGCGAATGCGGTGCGCCAGTTGCGCTTCGCCGAACATATCGCGACGCGCGACAACCGCCTGCCACGCCTGCTCTGCCAGGCGCGGGATATCGACGCACCAGGGATGGCGTTTCTCCGCCGGATGCAGCTCCAGCCAGTCGGCGATTTTCGCCACCAGCCTGCGTCCGCGATGATGCGCCGGGTCCAGGCGACCTTCGATATTATCAATAATCCAGTACTCTTCCGGCTCGCAGGCGGCCTGCCATTGCAGCAGGCGCTTTCCGGTCAGGCTGCTGCCGAGTTGCACCACAATTTGCGCCTGCTGAAGCTCAGTGACGGCCTTCGCATTGCCCAGCCAGAGATCGGCGCACGGCAGCGGCTGCCCGGTTTGCGACAGCACGTCGCCAATCAGCGGCCAGCCCAGCGTCTGCGCCCAAAGCGCGACTTTCTTGCCCTCTTCCGCGCTCATGCGCCCGGCCACCACTACGCCGCGTTTTTGCCGCCAGAAGAACCAGTCGCGCTGTTTGTCGCTTTCCAGCCGACGCGCTTCGCGCAGCCAGGGTTTGTCATCCTGCCACCAGTCGCCAAGGCTCTGCTGCCAGGCAAGCCCCGTGTCGTCCATATCACCATACAGCGGTTCCGCAAACGGGCAGTTGATGTGTACCGCGCCGGCATGCAACGTCGCCAGGACGTTATCAAGGGTGGAGACCAGCCAGCGCGCGGAAATATCCTGCGTCGGGCGCGGCAAAGAGAGCGTTTGAGAAGGATGAGAAGCGAACATCCCGGCCTGACGAATCGCCTGATTCGCGCCGCAGTCAATCAGTTCCGGCGGACGGTCCGCAGTCAATAAAATCAGTTTTTCACCGGTAAGCCCCGCTTCAATCAGCGCCGGATAGAGATTTGCCACCGCCGTACCGGAAGTAACAATAACGGCAACGGGCTGCTTACTGACTTTCGCCAGCCCTAACGCCAGATGACCAAGACCACGCTCATCAAAGTGCGTGTGATGAATAAAGGCTGAATTTTCCGCTGCCGCCAGGGTTAAAGGCGTGGAGCGGGAGCCAGGGGCAATGCAAACATGCCTGACGCCGTGGCGAGTGAGTGCTTCCAGAATGACCGCCGCCCAGCGTCGGTTAAATGCGCTTACTGACATGAGATTGTCCGGTATCAATATTGCGACTCAGTATAAGGATTAGAAAAAATGGATTATTGATATGAGTCGGGAATATACACAAAATCATTCAGCAGAGCGCCTGAAGGATGAGGTGTATGTGCGACTCATTAGCTTTCCATCTGTAATAACGTGCGTAGCCCGGCTGCTTTGTTGTCGATCTCTTGCCATTCCTGTTCCGGGTCAGACCCGCGCACAATGCCTGCCCCGGCATACAGACGAACAACGTTCGCCGCGACTTTCGCCGAGCGCAGCGTCACGCAGAATTCGCTTTGCCGTAAAGACAGATAACCCGCCGACCCGGCATACCACTCACGTTCAAACGGTTCATGTTGCTGAATAAACGCGCGCGCCCGTTCACGCGGGATCCCCGCGACGGCTGCCGTGGGCTGTAGCTGTAGCAAACAGAGCGTGTCGTCAGCCTGATTGAGCGCCGTCCAGATACAGCGGCGCAGATGCTGTACTTTGCGTAATCTGAGCACCTGCGGCGGCAAAACATCGAGCGAGTGGGTGCAGCTTTGCAGGCGTTGACAAATATCTTCCACCACCAGCATGTTTTCACGCTGGTTTTTATCATCCTTCATCAACCATTCGCCCAGTTGCCAGGCCTGATGGTCGTCGGGATGATTCGCCACCGTGCCGGCCAGCGCCTCGGTGCGCAATGCCGTTTCACGTCGCCGCCAAAGGCGTTCCGGCGACGAGCCAAGAAAGGCGCTTCCGGCGGAGAACGCCATAAAAAAATGGTAGCAGTTAAGGTTTAAACGGCGACTGGATGCCATCACGGCGGCAGCATTCACCGGATGGGAAAACTGCAAATCCGTCGCCCGCGCCAGCACCACTTTGTCGAGATCGTCTTCAGCGATAGTCTGCGTGGCAAGCTGAATCAGGCTGGTCCAGCCCGCTTTATCCGGCCAGTGCTGCTCGCCCGTCAGGTGCAGGCGCAGCACCGGAATCGGCTTCACGCCCCTTAATGAAGAGAGAAACGCGATCGCCCGCCCGGCGTCTTCACGCAGTGAAACCGGGCTGTAGAGATACAGCCGCAGCGTTGCCACTGCGCCAGCGCGTCGCCATTCAAGACGCGGCAGCAGCAAATGCCCCTGCTGCGGTTCAAACGCATTCAGTCCCCAGATACGCAAATCGGATTGTGATTCATGCTGGCGGAGAAAGTGTTGCGCCTGTTCGAGAGAGGGGAACGTTTCAACGGCGCCAAGCACCGCGGCTTCTTCATCGCCGTTACGCTGTTGCCAGTAAAATTGCGGCCAGATGGCCTGACTGGCCAGCCAGCTTAATGCGTCAAACGCATCATTCAGAGGGAAAGGCACATCAACAATACGCATTCCTGGCGCCGCCGGTATCTCCTGCGATAACTGGCGCCGCAGATTTTCCAGCGCAGTAGTGATTGAATGCACGCGGACCTCTCCCTGTTAAAAACCTCACATTATACGGGGTACAGCGGAGAAAAAGCAGTACCCCCGTTTAGGGAGGAAATGCGATCCCGGTTACATTACCGCCGCGCCAGCAGTAATCCCAGCACCAGGCCGACCGCCGCGCCTGCGCCAATCCCTTGCCAGGGTTTTTCATGCACGTAATCATCCGCTTTATAAACCGCCTGTTTTGCGCGGTAATAGTAGCTGTCAGACGCATGGCTGACGCGATTTTTTACCTCTTCAAGCGCCCGTTCTGCGCGTGCTTTTAACTCAACATATTTTTGATCGGCAGGATCGCCGGAGGAACGCAGCACCTCTTCCAGCGTTTCGCTCAGGAGTTCCAGGTCGTCATCAATACGTGAACCATAAGAATGAAAAGACATTATATTCTCCCTTTCGATTAACGTTCCCACTAACTATAGACAAAACCGGAACATCACACCTGGCTAACCTCGCGCGCCATACCCATGTGCGGGATACCGTCTTCGTCATAAACGTCCGTCACCGGAACAAAGCCAAATCGCGCATAGAAGGATTGCAGATGCGCCTGCGCACCGAGGTAAAGCGCCTTCTCCGGCCAGTGTTGCTCGCAGGATGCCAGGGTCTGCGCCATAAGCTGTTGCCCCAGTTTTTCGCCGCGCAGCGCTTCGCTGACGATCACGCGCCCAATCACCACCGGCTCCAGTTCGTCGTCGCTTTTCAGAATCCTCGCATACGCTACCAGCTCATCGTTATGCCAGCCCAGGATATGACGGTTCTCCCCCACCAGGTCATCGCCGTCCACATCCAGATACGGACACTGTTGTTCAACCACAAATACCGCGCAGCGCAATTTCAGTAACGCATAGAGTTGCGGGACGGATAATTCAGAATGATGCAGGTCTTGCCAGTGAATCATGGTGCGCTCCTTTTACGTATTCGCTTTATACTAGCCAGAATATTTTTTAAACGTGTAATGAAATAATGGAATTAATTTTTTTAGGTACTTCTGCCGGCGTTCCTACCCGCACGCGTAATGTCACGGCCATATTACTGAATTTACAGCACCCGACGCAGGCGGGGCTATGGTTATTCGACTGCGGTGAAGGCACCCAGCACCAGATGCTCAACACCGCGTTCAACCCAGGTAAGCTCGATCGCATTTTCATCAGCCATCTGCATGGCGATCACCTTTTCGGTTTGCCCGGTCTGCTGTGCAGCCGTTCGATGGCGGGAAACGCACAGCCGCTGACGATTTACGGCCCCAAAGGCATTCGCGAGTTCACCGAAACCGCATTGCGCCTTAGCGGCTCCTGGACTGATTATCCGCTGGAGATCGTTGAAATTACCGTCGGCGAAATTCTGGACGACGGCCTGCGCAAAGTGACCGCCTTTGCGCTTGAGCATCCGCTTGAATGCTATGGCTATCGGATTGAAGAGCATGACAAGCCCGGCGCGCTGGATGCCAGTGCGCTAAAAGCGGCAGACGTGAAGCCCGGCCCGCTGTTTCAGGATCTGAAAGCGGGTAAAACCGTCACCCTGAACGATGGTCGCGTCATTAACGGCGCCGATTTTCTCGCGCCAGCTACGCCCGGGAAATCGGTGGCGATATTTGGCGACACCGCGCCATGCGCGTCGGCCATCACGCTGGCAAAAGGCGTGGACGTAATGGTGCACGAAGCAACGCTGGATACCTCAATGGAAGAAAAAGCCAACAGTCGTGGACACAGCTCCACCAGGCAGGCCGCGCAGCTGGCGCACGATGCCGACGTGGGCCAGCTCATCATTACTCACGTCAGCTCGCGTTACGACGACAGAGGCTGCCAACGCCTGCTGGCAGAATGTCAGGCGATCTTCCCCGCAACTGCGCTGGCTCACGATTTCGCCGTTTTCACGGTTTAACGCTCCATTTTTCTTCCTCAGTGCCGATAACAGAGAAAAGGCTGGCTTTCATATTGAGGATGCGATGGATAATTTCCAGAAAGATATTGATGACAGGGCGAACTTAACCCTGTCTAACCGCTTTGAACTGCTGTTATTCCGTCTCGGCACATCGCTGCATGAGCAGAAATCGGAGCTATTTGGCATCAACGTATTCAAACTGCGCGAAATTGTGCCAATGCCCACATTTACGCGCCCTGCCGGAATGAAAGCCCCGCTTTTAGGTATGGTCAACATCCGCGATCAGGTGATCCCGGTCATCGACCTGCCCGCCGTGGCCGGGTGTAAACCGGAGAACGGGCTTAACATCCTGCTGATCACCGAATATGCGCGCAGCGTACAGGCATTTGCGGTGGAGTCCGTCGAGAATATTATGCGTCTGGACTGGCAGCAGGTGCATACCGCCGAGAAAGCGGTTAACGGCCGCTATATCACCAGTATTGCCTGTCTGGATGAAGATAAAGAGACCAACAACCTGGCGCTGGTGCTCGACGTAGAGCAAATTCTCTATGATATCGTGCCGTCAAATCACGACTTGCGCGCCACCAATTTGAAGACCAGCAAGTTCAACATCACGCCGGGTGCGGTGGCGATTGTGGCGGAAGATTCTAAAGTTGCCCGCGCCATGCTGGAGAAAGGGCTGAATGCGATGGAGATCCCGCATCAGATGCACGTCACCGGTCAGGATGCCTGGGAGAAAATTCAGCAACTGGCGAAAGAAGCGGAGGCGGAAGGCAAACCAATTAGCGAGAAAATCGCTCTGGTGCTGACCGACCTCGAAATGCCGGAGATGGACGGTTTCACCCTGACGCGTAAGATCAAAACCGACGAGCGCCTGAAGAAAATTCCGGTGGTGATCCACTCTTCCCTTTCCGGCAGCGCCAACGAAGATCATGTGCGTAAAGTCAAAGCGGATGGTTATGTCGCGAAGTTTGAAGTCAACGAACTGTCGTCGGTGATTCAGGAAGTAATGGAACGCGCCGCGCAAAACGTCAGCGGGCCGCTGGTCAGCCGTCAGTTACTGAGTTAACGTCCTGACGTTCAGAGCATAAAAAAACCCGCCGCGGCGGGTTTTTTCGTTTCTGCTTTCGCTTACATCAGCGGCGTAGCTAACTGCACGATGCTAATCAGCGGTTGCGGGTAGATACCCAGCACCAGAACCAGCAGCGCGGAGATCAGAACCACAATACCGCCCGCGCTGTACTGCCAGTTAGACGGCGCATCGCGGTTAAGCTGCTGCGGCGCGCTCAGATAGAGGCTTACCGCAACACGCAGGTAGTAGTAGAGACCAATCGCGGAACCGACCACCACCGCGGCAACCAGCCACCACAGGCTGGCCTGTACACCGACCGCCAGGACGTAGAACTTGCCGATAAAGCCCAGCGTCATCGGGATACCCGCCAGAGAGAGCATCATCACGGTCATCACCGCCGCGAGGATCGGACGATGCCAGAACAGACCACGGTAGGAGAACAGTGAATCGGCATCCGGGCCACGGAACGGGCTGGACATCAGGCTGACCACGCCGAACGCGCCGAGGCTGCTGAACAGATAACCGGCCAGATAAACGCCAACGGCTTCCATCGACATCTCGCCGCTTTGCAGGGCGATCAACGCCACCAGCAGATAGCCGAGGTGAGAAATAGAGGAGTAACCGAGCAGACGCTTAATGTTGGTCTGGCTCAGCGCCATCAGGTTACCGAAGATGATGGAGGCAAAGGCAATCACGCCCAGCACGATACGTACCGCTTCGCTGTCGCCAACCGGCGCGTACAGGAACAGACGCATCACCACGCCGAAGATAGCGATTTTGCTCGCCGTCGCCAGGAAGGTGGAAACCGGCGCAGGCGCGCCCTGGTATACGTCTGGCGTCCACAGGTGGAACGGCACCAGCGAGAGTTTAAAGCCGAGACCCACAATCATCAGACCGAAGCCCGCCAGCAGCAGCGGTTCATGCAGCATACCGTCGCCGAGGCTCTTACCGAGCGCGACAAACGACAGGTTGCCAGACTGCGCGTACACCAGCGCCATACCGAACAGCAGGAAGGAAGACGCTGCGGCAGACAGAATGGTGTATTTGATACTGGCTTCCAGCGAGCGTTTCTGACGGAAGGCGTAACCAATCAGGCCAAACAGCGGCAGAGAGATCAGCTCAATACCGAGGAACAGCGCCGCCAGGTGGTTGGCGTTCGCCAGCAGAATACCGCCCAATGCGGCAATCAGCACCAGCAGGTAGAACTCTTCCTGGTTATCGTTATAGCCTTCAAGCCACGGATAGGCAAAGGTACAGGTGGCAAGACTCGCCAGCAGAACCAGCCCGGTGTAAAGCATGGCGAAACCGTCAACGCGCATCAGCGGGGTGACGTCCATCGCGCCCGCCTGGCCAACAAACCAGAGCGAAACCAGCGCGGCGTTAAGCCCAATGACCGACAGCGTGGCATTGAGGAAGTGATTGCGTCGCCACGCAATGGAGAGCATCACAACCACCACCGTCAAGCCGACGATCAGCAGCGGTAGCAGCGCAATCAGGTGTTGTGGAGTTATTGTCATGGCGATTTACGGCCTTGTAGTAGTAACGGAATTAACAAACCACTGCTGGATGTTGCTCATCGCAGAATGCGAGGTATCCAGAATCGGCTGCGGATAGAAGCCAAGCAGTACCAGAAGCACGACCAGCAACAGGATGATAAACAGCTCTCGCAGCGACATCCCTGGCATGTCCTGGCTGGCAATCTGGCTCTTCGCTTTACCGAAGTAAGCGCGATGCAGCATCGCCAGCGAGTAAACGGAAGCAAACACCAGACCAAAGGTTGAGATCACGGTAATGACCGGAACCACCTGGTAGCTACCGAACAGAATCATAAATTCGCCAACGAAGTTACCGGTGCCCGGCATACCGAGCGTCGCCACCGCGAAGAACATCGACAGCGCAGGCAACCATTTAATTTTGCTCCACAGACCGCCCATCATACGCATATCACGCGTATGCAGACGTTCGTACAGCTGACCACACAGGATGAACAGACCCGCTGCCGACAGACCGTGCGCAATCATCTGGATTACAGCGCCCTGGTACGCCAGCTGGCTGCCGGTGTAGATAGCAATCAGTACGAAGCCCATGTGCGAAACGGAAGTGTACGCAATCAGACGTTTAATGTCGTACTGGGTGAAGGCCATCCACGCGCCGTAGAAGATGCCAATCACACCCAGCCACATCGCAATCGGCGCAAACTCGGCGGAGGCGTTCGGGAACAGCGGCAGCGAGAAGCGCAGCAGACCGTAAGCCGCCGTTTTCAGCAAAATACCGGCGAGGTCAACGGAACCTGCGGTCGGCGCCTGGGAGTGCGCGTCTGGCAGCCAGCCGTGTAGCGGAACCACCGGCATTTTCACCGCAAACGCGATGAAGAAGCCCAGCATCAGCAGGTATTCCACCCCGTGCGACATCGGCGTTTTCAGCAGGTCTTCGTAGTTGAAGGTCCAGACGCCGGTCGCATTGTGGTGTACAAACACCAGCGCCAGGATGGCAATCAACATCACCAGACCGCTCGCCTGGGTATAGATGAAGAACTTGGTAGCCGCCGTGATACGCGTTTTACCGTCAGAGGCTTTGTGCCCCCACAGCGCGATCAGGAAGTACATCGGCACCAGCATCATTTCCCAGAAGAAGAAGAACAGGAACATGTCGATGGCAAGGAACACGCCGATAACGCCGCCCAGAATCCACATCAGGTTCAGGTGGAAGAAGCCCTGATATTTTTCGATTTCATTCCAGGAGCAGAGTACCGCCAGAACGCCCAGCAGACCGGTCAGCACCACCATCAGCAGCGACAAACCGTCGATAGCCAGATGGATAGAGATGCCGAAGCGCGGGATCCACGGCAGAATGAACTCAGACTGCCACTGCGGAATGCCAGCGGCTTGCGTCAGTGAATAGCCGCCCTGCAACCACAGTTGCAGGCCAAGCGCCAGCGTCAGTCCCATGGTGATCAGCGCAATCCAGCGCGGCACCTTCACGCCGAAGCGTTCGGTCTGCCAGCACAGAAAGCCACCGATAAAGGGAATTAATATTAGCCAGGGTAGTAACATGGCGATCTTTATTCCTTGTTAAAGTCCCATCAGGACCTGATTTTCAACGAATTCTCACAACAGAAAATTCACTTCGGATTGCGGCCTTTTTTGCCCGGTGGCGCTAACGCTTACCGGGCCTACAGATTCCCGTAGGTCGGATAAGCGCCAGCGCCATCCGACATCAACCCCACAATCCTCAAACTCAACGCAGTACCATCAACAGCGCCAGCACAACGACCGCACCGATGCTCATGGATGCCACATACCAGCGCAGATATCCGTTCTCGCTGAGCAGCAGGCCTTTACCTGCAAAGCGGGAAAGGATAGCCGGAATGTTCATCAGCGCATTGAGCGGGTCGCGTTTCAGCAGCCAGGCGACGCCGAGGAACGGCTTCACGAACACTTTGTCGTACAGCCAGTCGAAGCCCCAGGCGTTATACCACCAGGTGCCCAGCAGACGGCCCGGCGCACTGTTGGCGACAGAAGTCACCAGAGTACGTTTACCCAGCCACAGCCATGCGGCAATCAGGATGCCGACAATCGCAACCACGCCGGAGGCAATTTCCAGGGTCATCACGCGGCTATGCTCAAGCTCGGTCGTCTGCGGCAGCACACCCTGCAACGGCGGCACAATCAGCGCGCCAACAAAGGTGGACAGTACCATCAGCACAATCAGCGGCAGGTGATGCGTAATCCCCTTCCCTGCATGAGCGTGAATTTGTTCTTTACCGTGGAACACGATGAAAATCATACGGAAGGTGTACAAGGAGGTCATGAACGCACCGACCAGGCCTGCAACCATCAGATTGATATGACCATTCGCCATCGCGCCAGCCAGAATCTCATCCTTACTGAAGAAGCCGGCGGTAATCAGCGGCAGAGCCGACAGCGCCGCGCCGCCCACCAGGAAGCAGAGATACACCAGCGGAATAGACTTACGCAGGCCGCCCATCTTGAAGATGTTCTGTTCGTGGTGGCAGGCCAGAATCACCGAGCCGGACGCCAGGAACAGCAGCGCTTTAAAGAAGGCGTGCGTCATCAGGTGGAAAATCGCCGCATCCCACGCCTGGACGCCCAGCGCCAGGAACATGTAGCCAATCTGGCTCATAGTGGAGTAAGCGAGAACACGTTTGATGTCGGTCTGCACCAGCGCGGCGAAACCGGCCAGCACCAGCGTAATCGCCCCAACGATCCCCACCAGATGCAGCACTTCCGGCGTCATCAGGAACAGGCCGTGGGTACGGGCAATCAGGTAAACACCGGCGGTAACCATCGTCGCGGCGTGGATCAGCGCGGAGACAGGCGTCGGGCCCGCCATCGCGTCTGCAAGCCAGGTCTGCAACGGCAACTGCGCAGATTTACCTACCGCACCGCCCAGCAGCATCAGCGTCGCCCACATCAGCATGTTGTTGCCGTCGGCGAAGTGCGCTGGCGCCAGTTCCACCATTTCGCGGAAGTTCAGGGTGCCCAGTTCGTTGTACAGAATGAACAGCGCAAACGCGAGGAACACGTCGCCCACGCGGGTCACAACAAACGCTTTCATTGCCGCAGCGCCATTCTTCGGATCGGTGTAGTAGAAACCGATCAGCAGATAGGAGCACAGACCCACGCCTTCCCAGCCGAGGTACATCAACAGCAGGTTATCGGACAGCACCAGAATAACCATGCTGGCGATAAACAGGTTGGTGTAGGCGAAGAAGCGGGAGTATCCCTCTTCACCGCGCATATACCAGGAGGCGAACATGTGGATCAGGAAACCCACGCCGGTCACTACCGAGAGCATGGTCAGCGACAGGCCGTCCAGCACCAGGTTGAAACCGATGTTGAAATCACCCACCGACATCCACGTCCACAGCGGCTGGCTGAACGCCTGCTTGCCGTTAGCGAAGAAGTCAACGCCGACAAACGCCGTCACCAGCGCCGCCAGGCCAATGGAGCCGACGCCCACGGTCGCGGAGAGGTTTTCCGACCAGCGACCGCGAGAGAACGCCAGTAATACAAAGCCAATCAATGGCAGAATAATGGTTAAGGCAAGCATGTTCATCCACGCATCTCACTTACTGAATCGATGTTCAGGTTCTGGCGACGGCGATGAAGTTGCAGTAACAGCGCCAGGCCAATACTCGCCTCCGCAGCCGCAAGGCTGATGGCGAGAATGTACATCACCTGACCATCCGTCTGGCCCCAGTAGCTTCCGGCGACCACGAAGGCCAGCGCAGAGGCGTTAATCATGATTTCCAGCCCAATCAGCATAAACAGCAGATTGCGGCGGATAACCAGACCGGTTAAACCCAGCACGAATAAAATCGCCGCGAGGATCAGTCCATGTTGTAAGGGGATCATGCGTGCTCCTCCGTTTTTCTTTTCGCGCTGTCACCAGGACGGTTGCTCAGCACTTCGCCCACACGCTCTTCGCGACCGACGTGGAAGGCGACAACCAGACCGGCCAGCAGCAGCATAGAGGCCAGTTCGACCGCCAAAACGTAAGGCCCAAACAGCGAGATACCGACCGCTTTGGCGCTAATTGGCGTACCGTCGATACCCTGGTCGTTGACGCCCAGAATGGCGTACACGATCACCACCAGCATGATGGCCGACAAAATCGCCGGGCCAATCCACACCTGCGGTTTCAGCCACTGGCGTTCCTGTTCGATTTCCGAACCGCCGAGGTTGAGCATCATGACCACGAACACGAACAGCACCATGATGGCGCCCGCATAAACGATAATTTCCAGCGCACCGGCAAAGTAAGCGCCCAGCGAGAAAAACACCCCGGAAATCGCCAGCAGCGAAATAATCAGATACAGCAGCGCGTGTACCGGATTGGTATGGGTGATGACTCGCAAGGTTGCGAGAATGGCGATCAGGCCACAGATATAAAAAGCGAACTCCATTGCCCCTCTCCTTACGGTAACAGGCTCTTGACGTCGATAGGCTTGGCTTCGTTCTCTGCTTCGCCCTTATCTTTGCCGTCGATTGCCATACCTGCCATCCGGTAGAAGTTATATTCCGGGTATTTGCCCGGACCGGAGATCAGCAGATCCTCTTTCTCATAAACCAGATCCTGGCGCTTGTACTCACCCATTTCAAAATCGGGGGTGAGCTGAATGGCCGTCGTCGGACAGGCTTCTTCGCACAGGCCGCAGAAAATGCAGCGTGAGAAGTTGATACGGAAAAACTCAGGATACCAGCGACCATCTTTCATCTCTGCTTTTTGCAGCGAGATACAGCCTACCGGGCAGGCTACCGCACACAGGTTACAGGCAACGCAACGCTCCTCGCCGTCCGGGTCGCGCGTCAGCACGATACGGCCACGGTAACGAGGCGGTAGATAGACCGGCTCTTCCGGGTACATCTGCGTTTCGCGTTTCGCGAACGCATGCAGGCCGATCATCCAGATACTGCGTACCTGGGTGCCGAAGCCTACTAACAATTCTTTTAAGGTCATGGTCTTTGTGCCCCTTATTGCGCCTGCCAGAGAATGACAGCCGCCGTTACCAGCAAGTTGATGAGCGTCAACGGCAGGCAGACTTTCCAGCCGAAGGACATTACCTGGTCATAACGAGGACGCGGTAACGACGCACGAATCAAAATGAACATCATCATAAAGAACGCGGTTTTCAGCGCGAACCAGATGAATGGCGGTAAGAACGGGCCATGCCAGCCACCGAAGAACAGCGTCACCATCAGCGCGGAGATAGTAACGATACCGATGTATTCCCCCACGAAGAACAGACCGAATTTCATACCGGAGTATTCAATGTGATAACCATCGGCCAGTTCCTGCTCGGCTTCCGGCTGGTCAAACGGATGACGGTGACACACCGCCACGCCCGCGATGGCAAAGGTGACAAAACCAAAGAACTGCGGAATAACGTTCCAGATATCAGCCTGGTTGTTGACGATGTCGGTCATATTAAATGAACCGGCCTGCGCCACCACGCCCATCAGGGAAAGCCCGAGGAACACTTCGTAGCTGAGCGTCTGTGCTGATGCACGCATCGCCCCCAGCAGCGAGTATTTGTTGTTGCTCGACCAACCGGCGAACAGCACCGCATACACCGCCAGGCCCGCCATCATCAGGAAGAACAGAATCCCGATGTTCAGGTCAGCGACAACCCAGGTCGGGCTAACCGGAACGATAGCGAACGCCAGCAGCAGCGAGGTAAAAGCGATCATCGGCGCCAGGGTAAAGATGACGCGATCCGAGAATTTCGGGATCCAGTCCTCTTTAAAGAACATTTTGATCATGTCCGCGACCAGCTGGAGCGAACCGCCCCAGCCAACGCGGTTTGGCCCATAACGGTTCTGGAACAGACCCAGCAGACGACGTTCGCCAAAGCTCATGAATGCCCCGCAGGTGACCACCACCAGCAGGATCACCACCGCTTTGAGAATGCTCAGCAGGATCTCGATCAGATCCGGTGTAATCCAACTCATTGTTGCGCCTCCTGCAGATTCTCAAGACGACCGCCCGCCAGAACCGGCGCGATGCCAGGCATACCCATCGGCAATCCGACCTGCCCTGCCGTTAAGCCTTCAGCGATTTCAACCGGCAGCGTTACCGTATTGCCGTCGTAGCTGAAGGAAACGCGCGTTCCCGCATTCACGCCCAACTTCGCGGCATCAGCCGGGTTGAGTTTGATGTACGGTTGCGGCATACGGCTCTGGAAGACCGGAGAGCGCTGCGACATTTCGTCACTGCCAAACAGGTGATAGTACGGCGCGATACGCCACTGACCATCCTGTGCCTGGAAGCTGGCCGGAACGGTAGTGAAGTAATCAAGACCGTTTTCAGATGCTTCAATCAAACGCACGCCCGGATCGCCATGACGCAGTTTGCCGCCCACTTCATCCTGGAACTTGTTCCACGCCTGCGGGGAGTTCCAGCCTGGCGCCCAGGCAAACGGAATCTGCGAACGCGGCGCGCCCGGCTGGTTGTTCCCTTCCATTGAGAAGGCGAACATGGTGTCTTTATCCTGCGGCTGACGCGGCTCGTGAACGCTGATGTTAGCGCGCATCGCGGTACGACCGCTGTAACGGTGCGGCTCACGCGCCAGTTTCTGCCCGCGAATGCGGAAGGTCGCGTCCGGCGCGGCATCTTTAATGCCCGCCAGTTGCGGCATTGCGGCGATCGCGGCGTCAATAACGTGGTCCAGTTGCGTCCAGTCCACCTCGCGGTTCTGCACGGTGCTGTGCAGCGAGTGCAGCCAGCGCCAGCTTTCCAGCATCACGGTGTTGCTGTCGTAATAGGCCGGGTCATAAACCTGGAAGAAACGCTGCGCGCGGCCTTCGTTGTTGATGACCGTACCGTCGCTTTCCGCAAAACTTGCGGCGGAGAGCACCAGATGCGCATTCTCCATAATCGCCGTGCGTTGATGGTCGACCACCATCACCAGCGGCGCTTTTGCCAGCGCGGCATTTACACGAACGGCGCTTGCATGACGGTGCAGATCGTTTTCCAGCACCACGACAGCGTCGGCACGACCGGTTTCCAGTTCGGTCAACGCGTCATCCAGCGAACCGCCGCCCATCATGCCCAGCCCCATGCTGTTGACCGAGCGGGCAATCATGGTGATGCCGACATCCGAACCACGACCTTTCAGCGCTTTCGCCACGTTGGCAGCCGCCTGAATCACTTCCGCGCTACCGGCGTTGGTGCCGGAGATAATCAGTGGTTTCTTCGCACCCGCCAGCGCCTGAACGATGACGTCGATTTTGTTCTGCAAATCGCTGCTGATGCCGTTGACCGTCGGTGCGCTGTCGTCCAGCGCATGAGCGATGGCAAAGCCTAAACGCGCCTGATCTTCCACCGGCGCACGGTAAGTCCATGCCGCGATGTCGTCCAGACGGGTGTTGTCAACGTTGGTCACAAACAGCGGATGCTTAGCGCGCTGGCCGATGTTGAGGATGGCCGCAATCTGCCAGTCGGCCACTTTCTGGGCCGCCGCCATTTCACGCGCTTTGCCTTTCACCGCCTGGCGAACCGCCAGCGCAACGCGCGCGCCGGTCTGGGTAATATCTTCGCCCAGCACCAGTACCGCATCGTAAGATTCGATGTCACGCAGCGCCGGAGTATGAATGCCGCCTTCGCGCAGCACTTTCAGCGCCAGTTGCAGACGTTCCTGCTCGCCCTGAGCGATACCGGTATAGAAGTTATCCGCGCCCACCAGTTCACGCAGCGCGAAGTTGCTCTCAACGCTGGCGCGCGGAGAACCGATGCCGATCACTTTCTTCGACTGACGCAGAATATCCGCCGCGCCCTGCATCGCCTGCTCGGCGTTGAGGGTGATCAGGTCATCGCCACGACGCTGAATCGGCTGACGAGGCCTGTCTTTCAGGTTCACATAACCATAACCGAAACGACCACGGTCGCAGAGGAAGTAGTGGTTAACGGTCCCGTTGTAACGGTTCTCGATACGACGCAGTTCGCCGTAGCGCTCGCCCGGGCTGGTGTTACAACCGAGGGAACACTGCTGGCAGATGCTTGGCGCAAACTGCATGTCCCACTTACGGTTATAACGCTCGGAGTGCGTTTTGTCGGTGAATACGCCGGTCGGGCAGATTTCCACCAGGTTGCCGGAGAATTCGCTTTCAAGCGTACCGTCTTCAGGACGACCGAAGTAGACGTTGTCATGCGCGCCATATACGCCCAGATCCGCGCCGTCTGCGTAGTCTTTGTAGTAACGCACGCAGCGGTAGCAGGCGATGCAGCGGTTCATTTCGTGAGAGATGAACGGCCCCAAATCCTGGTTGCGGTGAGTACGCTTAGTGAAACGGTAACGACGGAAGTTGTGGCCCGTCATCACGGTCATATCCTGAAGGTGGCAGTTACCGCCCTCTTCACAGACCGGACAATCGTGCGGGTGGTTGGTCATTAACCATTCCACCACGCTTTCGCGGAACTGTTTCGCTTCTTCGTCATCAATAGAAATAAAGGTGCCGTCGGTGGCAGGCGTCATACAAGACATCACCAGGCGACCACGCGTATCTTCCGCGTTTTGATATTGCTTCACCGCACACTGGCGGCAAGCACCGACGCTACCCAGCGCCGGGTGCCAGCAAAAGTACGGAATATCAAGGCCGAGGGACAGACATGCCTGTAGCAGGTTGTCTGCGCCGTTGACCTCATATTCTTTGCCGTCTACATGAATCGTAGCCATAGTCAGCATGCTTCCAGTTGGCTTAGTCAGGGACTAAGCGTTAATCGAATGACTTATCGCGATGCAGGGGTAAGCCCGCAATTACCAGCGCTCTTTCAGCAGGTTCGGCTGTATACCACCAATCACATGGGTATTGCTGAACGGCTGCTTGATGCCAGCTTCGAATTCTTCGCGGAAATATTTAATGGCGCTCTGCAACGGTTCGACCGCGCCTGGCGCATGCGCACAGAAGGTTTTACCCGGCCCGAGGAAACGACACAGTTGCTCAAGTGTCTCGATATCCCCAGGCTGGCCTTCGCCACGTTCCAGCGCACGCAGAATTTTTACACTCCACGGCAGGCCGTCGCGGCACGGCGTACACCAGCCGCACGATTCGCGCGCAAAAAACTCTTCCAGGTTACGCACCAGCGACACCATGCCAATTTCGTGGTCAACGGCCATCGCCAGCGCCGTACCCAGACGGCTGCCAGCTTTACCGATGCTTTCAAATTCCATCGGCAGGTCGAGGTGCGCTTCGGTCAGGAAGTCGGTTCCCGCGCCGCCTGGCTGCCAGGCTTTGAATTTCAGGCCATCGCGCATGCCACCGGCGTAATCTTCGAGGATCTCACGCGCGGTAGTGCCGAACGGCAGTTCCCACAGTCCCGGATTTTTCACGCGACCGGAGAAGCCCATCAGCTTGGTGCCCGCATCTTTGCTCTTCGAAATGTTCTGATACCACTCCACGCCGTTCGCGAGGATCGCCGGGACGTTACACAGCGTTTCCACGTTGTTGACGCAGGTCGGCTTGCCCCATACGCCGGAGCTTGCCGGGAACGGCGGCTTAGAGCGCGGGTTGGCGCGACGACCTTCGAGGGAGTTAATCAGCGCGGTTTCTTCACCGCAGATGTAACGCCCTGCCCCGGTGTGGACAAACAGTTCGAAGTCGAAACCGGTGCCCATGATGTTTTTGCCGAGCAGACCGGCTTCGGTCGCTTCCGCGATTGCGCGGCGCAGATGCACAGCCGCTTCGATGTATTCGCCACGCAGGAAGATGTAGCCACGGTACGCTTTCAGGGCAAAGGCAGAGATCAACATACCTTCCACCAGCAGGTGCGGCAGTTGCTCCATCAGCAGACGGTCTTTATAGGTGCCCGGCTCCATTTCATCGGCGTTACACAGCAGGTAACGGATGTTCATGGATTCATCTTTCGGCATCAGGCTCCACTTCAGACCGGTGGAGAAGCCCGCGCCGCCGCGCCCTTTCAGGCCAGCGTCTTTCACCTGATTGACGATCTCGTCAGGAGACAGCCCGGTCAGCGCTTTACGCGCGCCTTCGTAGCCGTTTTTACTACGGTATTCGTCCAGCCATACCGGCTGCTTGTCATCGCGCAGACGCCAGGTCAGCGGATGCGTTTCGGGAGTACGGATAACGTTTTTCATTTATACCGCTCCAGTAGTTCGGGAATGGCTTCCGGGGTCAGATGGCTGTGAGTATCCTCATCAATCATCATGTTCGGCCCTTTGTCGCAGTTCCCCAGGCAACAGGTCGGCAGCAGCGTAAAGCGACCGTCAAAGGTCGTCTGCCCCGGCTTGATATTGAGTTTTTTCTCCAGTGCGGCCTGGATCCCCTGATAACCGGTGATATGGCACACCACGCTGTCACAGTAACGGATCACATGGCGACCGACCGGCTGGCGGAAGATCTGGCTGTAGAATGTGGCGACGCCTTCGACATCGCTCGCCGGAATACCCAGCACGTCGGCGATCGCGTAGATCGCGCCATCCGGCACCCAGCCACGCTGCTTCTGTACGATTTTCAGCGCTTCAATGGACGCCGCACGCGGGTCTTCGTAGTGGTGCTTCTCGTGCTCAATGGCTTCACGCTCTGCCGCACTCAGCTCAAAAGCCTCGGTTTGTGGTTGTTGATTCTCGTGCATAATTAGCGGTCCACATCTGACATAACAAAATCGATACTACCTAAATGAACGATCAGGTCAGACACCAGGCTGCCGCGCACCGCCACCGGAATCTGCTGCAAATGCGCATAGCTCGGGGTACGGATACGAGTACGGTAACTCATGGTGCTGCCATCGCTGGTCAGGTAGTAACTGTTAATACCCTTGGTCGCCTCTACCATCTGGAAGGATTCATTCGCAGGCATGACCGGGCCCCACGACACTTGCAGGAAGTGGGTGATCAGGGTTTCGATATGTTGCAGCGTGCGCTCTTTCGGCGGCGGCGTCGTCAGCGGGTGATCCGCTTTGAACGGGCCTTCCGGCATGTTATTGAGGCACTGCTCAAGGATGCGCAAACTCTGACGCAGCTCTTCGACTTTCAGCATCACGCGGGTATAGCAGTCGGACACGCCGCCGCCAACCGGGATTTCAAAGTCAAAGTTCTCGTAGCCAGAGTACGGACGTGATTTACGCACGTCGAAATCAATACCGGTCGCACGCAGCGCGGCGCCTGTACAGCCCCAGTCCAGCGCTTCTTTCTTGCCGTAAGCGGCAACACCCTGGGAACGCCCTTTCAGGATGGTGTTGCGCAGCGCCGCTTTCTCGTAGGAGTCCAGACGCTTCGGCATCCAGTCCAGGAAATCGCGCAGCAGGCGATCCCAGCCGCGCGGCAGGTCGTGCGCGACGCCGCCGATACGGAACCAGGCCGGGTGCATACGGAAACCGGTGATCGCTTCCACCACATCGTAAATTTTCTGACGGTCGGTAAAGGCGAAGAAGACCGGGGTCATCGCGCCGACGTCCTGAATAAACGTCGAGATGTACAGCAGGTGGCTGTTAATGCGAAACAGTTCGGAGAGCATAACGCGAATCACGTTTACGCGATCCGGTACGGTAATACCCGCCAGTTTCTCTACCGCCAGTACGTACGGCATTTCGTTGACGCAGCCGCCGAGGTATTCGATACGGTCGGTATACGGAATGTAACTGTGCCAGGACTGGCGTTCGCCCATTTTCTCAGCGCCACGGTGGTGGTAGCCGATGTCAGGCACGCAGTCGACAATTTCTTCGCCGTCAAGCTGAAGTACGATACGGAATGCGCCGTGTGAGGACGGGTGGTTCGGACCGAGGTTGAGGAACATAAAGTCCTCGTTTTCGGTGCCGCGTTGCATACCCCAGTCTTCCGGTTTGAAGGTCAGCGCTTCCATCTCCAGATCCTGCTTGGCTTTGGTCAGCTCAAACGGATCGAATTCGGTGGCGCGCGCCGGGTAGTCTTTACGCAGCGGATGCCCTTCCCAGGTCGGCGGCATCAGCAGACGCGTCAGGTGCGGGTGGCCGTCAAACGTGATACCAAACATTTCCCAGGTTTCACGCTCGTACCAGTTGGCGTTCGGGAAGAGTTTGGTAAACGTCGGCACATGCAGGTCGTTTTCAGACAATGCCACCTTGAGCATGATGTCGCGATTGCGGTCTATTGAGATCAGGTGGTAGAAAACGGAAAAATCCGCAGCGGGTAACCCGTCGCGGTGCGTGCGCAGACGCTCGTCCATGCCGTGTAAGTCAAACAGCATGACGTAAGGTTTCGGCAGTTTCTTTAAGAAATCGCCAACTTCCAGTAATTGTTCACGCTTGACCCAAACAACGGGTACCCCGGTGCGGGTCGCCTGAACGGTAAAGGCATCCGGCCCAAAACGGTTGCGCAGTTCGCCAATGACCGGGTCATCCAGATGATCCCGGGTTTGCCATACAGCGTCTTGCGCGGTTAAGTCGGTCATATTGTTCACCATTGCAAATGGTCCGTGGTAGTCGGCAGTGCTTCGCGTTATTTATGTAGTGATAAGCGAAGTGAAGTCTGCTGCCGACAGGCGCAAATTAAATCTCGTCTGGTGTACGTAGATTCGTTACTGCAATGCGTTCGCCGCGTTTACGTTCGCGCTCTGACTGCATATTGGCGCGATAAACGCCCTGATCGCCAACCACCCAAGAGAGCGGACGACGTTCTTTGCCAATTGATTCCTGCAACAACATCAGCGCCTGCATGTACGCTTCGGGGCGCGGCGGGCAGCCCGGGATATACACATCTACCGGGATAAATTTATCAACGCCCTGCACAACCGAATAAATATCGTACATACCGCCAGAGTTAGCGCATGCCCCCATGGAAATCACCCACTTCGGCTCCAGCATCTGGTCATACAAACGCTGAATAACAGGCGCCATCTTGGTAAAGCATGTTCCCGCTACCACCATCAGGTCGGCCTGACGCGGCGAAGCACGCAGCACTTCCGCGCCGAAGCGCGCCACGTCATGCACGGCGGTAAAAGAGGTCACCATCTCGACATAGCAGCAGGAAAGGCCGAAGTTATACGGCCAAATTGAATTCTTACGACCCCAGTTAACCATGTCATGAAGCGCGTGTTCGAGCTTGCCCATGTACACGCTTTTGTTGATTTCTTGCTCCAGGGGGTCGGTTACGATCTCCTGTTTTTGCAGGGGGTAACGGTCATTCTCACCGTTGGGATCTATGCGGGTGAGCGTATAATCCATCTTAATGCCTCGCGGTTAGCGTTGACGATTAGCGATACTGTTCGTTTCCGGGTTCATACGCTCGCGGCGTGAACGCGCGGGCGTCCAGTCCAGCGCGCCAATACGCACCAGATAAACCAGACCAGCCAGTAACACAAAAATAAAAATTGCAGCTTCCACAAAGCCTACCCAACCGCTTTCACGGATAGAGGTCGACCATGCGAACAGATACAGCGCTTCAACGTCGAAGATAACGAAGAACATGGCTACCAGGTAAAACTTGGCAGACAGGCGTAAGCGGGCGGAGCCGACCGAGTCGATACCTGATTCAAACGGGGTGTTTTTCGACCTCGCGCGTGCGCGACCGCCTAAAAACCAACCGCCGACGAGCATCAGGCAGCACAGGCCAATGGCAATAATAAGAAAGATAGCGAATGCCCAGTGATGAGCGATGATTTCAGTGGATGTTGACATACTCATTGCTTACTCATCAAAAGTAGCGCCAAATTCTCTGCTCTTTTCGGCAGATGAACGCCACATCGATTCATGGGGAGGAATAAAAAAAACCTTACAATCACTGTAGAAAATGATTAAACAGCTAATTGATGTGGTTTTTTACTCCTTTCTATAACCTTTTGTCAACTTTAACAAAAGTTCCCTCACATTAATTTACATCGACCCAACACCATTAACATTTAATGCCATTTTGACTGATTTCGATCGCATCACCAGCCCGAATTTAATGTTGTTGAATCGTGTCCGTTGTGAAGTAAATGAGATAATACACTCCTATTTTGACAGGATTTTACGCAGATGCCTCCCCCTAAATGGGAGTATTTTCTTGATCTGTGACACGCTTTTGTTAATCCGCCATAAAAAACAGCAACAATTTCTCTAGTTTTTTAACATGGAAACAAAACCAGACCGTCAGTGCCTATTTTTCATCCAAATTAACAGGTTAATGACTACTTACTGATTTTTTAGGCTTTTTCCCGCATTTACGTTCGAAACGCCGGTAAATTGTATAAAAAAAGAACCGCTGGATGTTTTTTCAGCATCAGCGGCCCTTTTTTACACTTACATTTTATAACGTTTTTTTTGTGACTGACTACTCAAAGTCACCTTCAACCATCAGCGAATCGTCTCCTCCTTCGGGAGTAAACTGACTGTATTGCCAGGGGTTTTGGTAACTGTCCATCGCCTGATAGATAACCTGCGCCAGTTCGTTCTGGCCTGATGGATCGCGACACAGTAAGTATTCCGTGTCTGGCAACGGCGGTAATCCATCCGCAGCGCCGAGCACGCGTAAATCCGGGCTCATCATCTCTGATCCTACCCACGTAATATGGACACAGGCCTAAGCGAGGTTCTTGTTTTCAAATTGTTCCGGACTGAGGCCGCCACACCAACTGTGCCGCCGCCACCGATTGTAATCACATTCGATATAATTAAACACCGTTGCCCGCATTATTTCCCGGCTGATAAAGTGTTCTCCATGGATACATTCCACTTTCAGCGAATGAAAGAAGCTTTCCACGCAGGCATTATCGTAGCAGCAACCTTTTGCGCTCATACTTCCACGCAGATTATGCCGCTTCAGTTGCGCCTGATAATCTGCTGAACAGTACTGGCCTCCACGGTCCGTGTGAACGATAACGTTCCGGGGCCTCTTACGCCGCCACAGCGCCATCTGCAGGGCATCGCAGGCCAGTTGCGCCGTCATGCGTGGCGACATTGACCAGCCAATAACGGCACGTGACCACAGGTCAATGACCACTGCCAGATACAGCCAGCCTTCATCTGTACGTAAGTACGTGATGTCTCCTGCCCACTTCTGGTTCGGGCCACTGGCGTAAAAATCCTGCTCCAACAGATTTTCTGACACAGGCAGGCCGTGTGCGCGGTAGCTGACCGGGCTGAACTTCCGGGAGGCCTTTGCCCTCAGTCCCTGACGGCGCAGGCTTGCCGCCACGGTTTTTACGTTAAAGGGGTAACCCTGAGCACGCAGTTCATCCGTCAGGCGTGGGGCACCGTAACGCTGTTTTGACCGGGTAAAAGCCGCGAGGACAACGCTGTCGCAGTGTTGGCGGAACTGCTGACGCGTGCTTATCCTTGTCCGCCGCTGACACCACGTATACCAGCCGCTGCGGGCCACCCGGAGCACGCGGCACATTGCTTTGATGCTGAACTCAGCCTGATGTTTTTCAATAAAGACATACTTCATTTCAGGCGCTTCGCGAAGTATGTCGCGGCCTTTTGGAGGATAGCCAGCTCTTCATCCCGTTCTGCCAGCTGGCGTTTGAGACGTGCAATCTCGGTAGACATCTCCAGTTCACGTTCAGAAGACGTCTGCTGATTTTGCTGTTTACTGCGCCAGTTGTAGAGCTGTGATTCATACAGGCTGAGTTCACGGGCTGCGGCAGTAACACCGATGCGTTCAGCAAGCTTCAGGGCTTCACTGCGAAATTCAGGCGAATGCTGTTTACGGGGTTTTTTACTGGTTGATACTGTTTTTGTCATGTGAGTCACCTCTGACTGAGAGTTTACTCACTTAGCCGCGTGTCCACTATTGCTGGGTAAGATCA
>NZ_JAOWFM010000026.1:0-35894 GCF_030333655.1 Citrobacter sp. CK180
AAAATCGGCCCAGATCCGCGAAATTTTAATCAGCGAGTCAGCTTGGGAAGAAATGACCTGCTTATTCGCACCTTCCTTAGCAATGTTAATTTTTTATTTTTACCGATGTATCGAAAGGGCTACTCGGTTGGTGAATGATTGCCTGCATAACATTACATTTACTATTCACTAAGGACAAAGGAAATACCGTTTGAAAATAAATACATTTGCGATTTTTATCCCGGCAATATTTATGGTTTCTTCTGCACATGCCGTTGAAGGGGAAACCAGCTCGGTTGTGTTCACCGGCAATATCGTTGAAGCAACCTGTGAACTGTCTTCCGGCTCCCGTAGTAAGGCTGTTGAACTTGGAGACGTAGCCACGACGGCATTTATTGCTGGGGCAGGCAGTACCACTGCACCTAAAGATTTCACCATCGATCTGGAAAATTGTGGGGAAAGCGCGGGGTCGGCTAGCGTAACATTCTCCGGCGATGTTCTGGCTGATGGCGAAGATGAGACTCTGAACACATCTGGTTTTGCCACTACAGGTGTGGGGATTCAGATCCTCGAGAACGGCACTCCACTGAAACTGAATGGTTCCCAGGCATCCAGCGCAAAACCTCTTGATGAGGGTAACAATGTCCTGCCATTCTCCGCCCGTTATATTTCAACGTTGGCAATAACCCAGGCCGGTGAAGCAAATGCGGTTGCAAACTTTACTCTGAATTACGAATAAAAAAATTTCACTTCCCCCTCTCCTGGGAGAGGAGGAGAGAGGGAGGTGAAGGAGTATGATTATGTTCCTGTTGGTACCGAATGTATTTATAACGGCTATCCTGTTGTTCGCAGGTATGATTATGCCAGCATTATCATACGCTGGTGGGATAGTGTTGAATCAGACCCGAATTATTTACCCTCTGAATCAGAAACAGTCCAATATTACGGTTCGCAACACCTCAGAGCTGGAACGATATATGATTCAGTCATGGGTGGAAGATGCTTCCGGTGGGAAAAACCGTGACTTCATCCTGACGCCTCCACTTTTTGTCAGCAACCCAGGGGATGAAAATGCCCTGAGACTGATGTTTCTGGGAGGAACGTTGCCCACTGACAGAGAGTCGCTTTATCGCCTGACAGTAAAAGCCATACCAGCCGTTAATAAAGATGAAGTGAAAGAACGGAATGTACTGATGCTGGCCACAGCAATACGAATAAAATTGTTTGTGCGCCCGGATGGACTACTGCCGCCCGTTGAAAAAGCGCCTTCTGAGCTGAATTTTAGTCGCAATGGTTCAGAGATTACAGTCAGTAATCCGACACCGTATTACATAACAATGGTGAAGATAACAGTAAACGGAAAAGTAGTCTCAAAGAACGTCATGGTTCCTCCTATGGGGCATGAAACATTTCCCTCACCCACACATACCTCGGTACTGACCTATAAGGTCATAAATGATCACGGTGGAATGTCCAATGAATTGACTGGCGAAATAAAATAATTTGCGTACTGGCTGTTGACTTACAGGGCATCGTGTAATGTATTTATTCAGAACGATAGCAATATTTATTCCGGTATCGTTTTTTCTTTTCCTGAAACAAACTGCTGCCGAAATGATTTTCCCAAAGGAGTTGCTGAATATCAGTAATGGTTCCATTGCGGATATATCGAACTTCAGCGCGGACGGGACACAATTGCCTGGAACATATGAGGTTGATATTTATTTGAATGGCTCATTTATCAACCGAAAAACAGTTGAATTTAATTCTTTACCTGCTAATTCCATGTCTGAGGCAGGCGTGAAAGATAAAACAGGACTTTTCCCCTGCCTGACATCAGGGGACTTAGGCATTATCGGAGTCAGAACTGAACTTTTTCCAGATATGAATGGACAGCAAAATAGTAATTGTATATTGCTGGCTAAACAGATCTCTGGTGCATTTTATAAATTTAACTTCGCAGGGATGCGACTCGATATCAGTATCCCGCAATTGTATGTGCGAAACACTTCCAGAGGTTACATAGATCCGGTTTTCTGGGATGACGGTATTAACGCTGCTCTGCTGAACTACAATTTCAGCGGCAGCAACCGTTTTACCCGTTCGGAAAATGACAAAAACTACTTTCTGAGTCTCAACAGTGGACTGAATGTTGGTGCGTGGCGACTGAGAGATTTTCATACGTGGACCTATTACGAAAGTCGGTATGGTCGCCGTCAGCAATGGCAGCGTATAAATTCCTATGTGGAAAGACCACTGGTTTCGATTAAAAGTGCGTTGTTAATCGGGGAAGGTACAACATCAGGCGATATTTTTGATTCTCTTCGCTTCAGAGGGGGGCAACTGACAATAGACGACAATATGTATCCTGACTCGATGAGAGGGTTTGCCCCTGTTGTTCGGGGGATGGCTGACGATAACGCTGACGTTACCATCAGCCAGAATGGTTATGTCATTTATAAAGCCACGGTTCCACCCGGACCGTTTGAGATTAATGATCTGAATCCGATGGCGGCCAGTGGGGATCTCAGTATCACTGTCAGTGAGGCAAATGGAAAAGTGAATGTATTCACCGTTCCGTACACCTCTATGCCCATTTTGCTTCGCAAAGGTCGGATGAAGTATGGTCTGACGCTGGCACGTTTTCGTGGCATGCGTAGCCGGTATGGTGATCCATTGTTTATGCAAGGAACACTGGTGTGGGGCGGCCCGGGAGGTACAACGTTTTATGGTGGTGCACAGTATTCACCGGATTACTTGGCCGTTCAGTCCGGTGCAGGTATTGATATGGGACGGCCGGGGGCGCTTTCCGTCGATATAACACATGCCAACAGCACTCTCGCAAATGGAAAGGATTATCGCGGTCAGTCAGTGCGTTTTTTATATTCACGTATATTTAATGATACAGGCACCCGACTTCGTCTGACGGGATATCGGTACTCGACAAAAGGTTTCCATACTCTGGAAGAAACAGCACTCAGGAAGATGAGAGGACGTCTGTATGACCATGACGAACTGGATCGGTATGGTCGGCCGGTAACGGATACCCACTCTGATTATTACGACCTGACCAACAGCAAACGTGCCCGTTTTGAAGCCAGTATATCCCAGCCAGTATGGCGCTATGGCTCAGTGTGGTTGTCTGGTGTCAGGCAGACTTACTGGAAGAGTAACCAGAGCCGTGATTCTGTTCAGATTGGATACAGCGGCACGGTTGGTTCTGTTAATTATTCAATAAACTACGGGTATACCCGCCAGAAGAATGCTGCTGTGCCTTCCTGGACTGACCGTACGATAGGGCTGTCTCTTTCGCTTCCACTGGGAAGATTACTTTCACCTGACTCCGGGAATAACAACACATATGCTTCGTTTTACGGGAGTCGTGATGGGAAAGGCCGGAACAGCCAGATGGCAGGGCTGAGTGGCACGCTGCTCGAAGAAAACAACCTCAACTGGAGCGTATCACAGAACCTGAGTGGTCAACGGAATGGTTCTGGTAACGCCAGCCTGGCCTATAGGGGGACATACGGTAATACCGGTATAGGATACAGCTACGGAAATGATTTTCAGCAGTTTAGTTATAGCATGTCCGGTGGTGCAATCCTGCATCGCAACGGGCTGACGATCGGACAACCATCCGGTGAAACAGCTGTGCTTATTTCCTCCGGTGGTGTGCAGGGCGTCAGTATTCAGAACGAACCGGGTGTCAGAACAGACTGGAGAGGCTATACCATCAAGCCCTACACTACATCCTACCGCGAAAACCGTGTTTCTGTTGACAGTAAATCACTGGACGATCACACGGATATTGTTGATGCCGGTACAGCCAGAATAATCCCGACAAAGGGGGCAGTGGTTCGTGTTGATTTTAATGTCCGCCGTGGCTATCGCATATTATTTACGCTGACACGTAATGGCAAACCACTTCCTTTTGGTTCTGTTGTCACAGGGGGCAGCACAAGTGGTTTGGTCGGCGATGACGGGCAGGTTTATCTGTCTGGAATGCCTGAAAGTGGTGAAGTTCAGGTGAGCTGGAGTAAAGATGTGAATCAGGCATGTGCGGTCAGCTATCATTTGACTGAAAAGTTACTCGCCTCACCCGTTGCCCGCGTTGACGGAATATGTCGATGAATTAACAGGAAAATTTTGTAATGAAAGTCAGAGGGACGTTTGGTGCGTTCTATATCATCGCGGGTATGATCACCATAATGGATTTATCCGCTGCGGTGGCTGCAACAACCGCGTCAGAGAGTATAAAAATTGTCCGCAGATGGCCTGCATCGACCTGTAAGTTTACGAATGAGGTACAGACGGTGTTGTTTGATGATATCTTCGCGAATTCCTTTAAGCGTAAACCGATACAGGGTCTGAAGTCTTTTTCTGTTGGTATAAATTGCGGCACGAACGTCAGTAAAGTGAATATTGTGCCATCAGGGGACCCGGATGATGTCGATATCAGTGCATTCAAGAATATTGGAGGTGCCAGTAATGTGGCATTACGTCTAATGGACACCAACAGTAATATTCTGTTACCTGATGGTACCTCCCGTGTTTCACTCATTCCTGAGCCCGTAGGCGAGGAAACTAGCTATACTTTTATAGCCGGATATGTGGCGATAAAACCCGAAAGCGTAGGCGCTGGTACATTCACAGCCTGGGTGAACCTGACATTTGATTATGACTGACATATATTCCGGTTTCAGAAAAGTCAACAGCAATGAATATATCTAAATATTTTTATTCGTTAATAATATTGATTCTGACTTCTCTGAAAACGTAAGTTTATTAACGCCAGTTGTTTTTTGTGTGCAAAAGATTATTCGAGAACAGATGAGTGCAATTATGTTACGTATTTCCATCCTGCTAACCTCCATGTTTTCATTCGTGGTTAATGCCAGTATATCGATCCAATGTAGTTATCCTGATTCGATAGCTGCGTTGAAAGTGCATGAACTGATTACATCATTAGAAACGAACCCAAACGAAATAAGAAATTTTTGTATTCAACGTAATGATGATGGCAGATATGTTGAATTACGACTCATCGATATAGCCAGTGGAATATCTTTCGGTAAACATGCATATCCTGCATGCGATATGAATACTGAAACATTTACACCATGGAACCCGAGTCTGGCTGAAATTACGCAAATGTATGATTGGGACACTGTATTGATGTCCCTCGTGGTACGCGCATTTACTTACGATGCCGAGGACAATACGGAATTAAAGCATATAGGTCAAACGATTTTAGAATCACGACAAACTTCAACAGTTGCTATAATCTCTCCCCAGAATCAGAACCTGAAAGAAACGTGGTGGGAATTGACAAGTATCGGAACTGTTGAGGGGGATGGGGACGGACTGATTTCAATAGAAAAAATTGAGGGGGACGATCTTGAGTGGTATTTAAATGACCAGCCTATTGTTAGTGCAGGGGGGAAAAACACAACCGAAGGCGGCGGTGGTGAATTAAAATATGGCTACATATCTAAACCTGGTGTCGATGGCGCGTCTTCGACATATAAACTGACATTAGATTGCCCTTAACTGTATCACCAGTATTCGTTAGTGAATACTGGTTTTGGGGCTGCAACAACAGGAGGGCGAGTTTACGCGACACATATATCCCTATTGCAGTTCACCGTCCATTTTGAGCCCTCCCAAAACGCAAATTGTATGTCTGGTCAAGATACTACAGATAGTTTCTGAACCATTCAGTCTGAATGCAGATTACCTGTCTGAAGTGTTCCCCGCTATAAATGTCGTAATGTCGGGCTTCATTCTCTTCATACAGTTTTTTCTCTTTTGCACCGACAGCATCAAACAATGCCCGTCCCTGTTCGGGAGGATTAACGGTATCTTTACCGGCAATAACAATCAGCGTGGGGCAGCTCACCTGTGCGGCATTCAGTGCGGGTTTGTACTGGAGCGTTTCCTTCACCGTAAGGAATGGTATTTTGATGTCCATCTTCGGATACTGTGCCCGGTTTTCCTCAAAAAAGGCCTTTGACTCTGCATCGTTTAATACACGGGTAACTCCGACAAGCATCTCTTTTCCGGTGTTCTTTTGCTTCTCTGACATTTTGTCGAGGGTTGCAATAAACGCCTCTTTCTCTGCTTCATTCATATGACCGGTGACGATAACCTCGCCATCTGCAAAGGCAAGCTGACTGACAATACACTTGATCCCCGAATCCCGGGCTGCGGCACCAAAGACGTGGCATCCACCAAACGATGTTCCCCAGAGACCGATTCTTTCGCCATCAAGACCGGGTTGTTCCCTTGCCCAGTTAATAACGGAAAGGATATCGGCAATTTGCATTGAGGGAACCAGACGGCCACGTTCACCGTCGCTGTCGCCAAACCCACGATAGTCAAATGTGATCGTGGAAAACCCTGCACGGGTAAAGGCTTCGGCGAACTCAGGTAACAGAATTTCCCTGATGCCACAGAAGCCGTGACATAAAATAATCACTGGATTTTTTGTACTGCCTGAAGGGGAGCGATGTGTCAGAACGATACCGTCAGAAAGCGTGTGTGTTGATATTTCCATACAAATATGCACCTTATTAAGCTAATAATAACGTTGGAAACAAATGTCAGGGAAGTAACTTTTTAATAAAGTAAAAATAATCTGAAATAGATGTACATATAAAGCAGATATTTCCCTGGAAAGTAATTCGACAAAAAAGATACTTTATTTCTCATTATTAATCAATTTGTTATGTTGTAATAAAGTTTTAAGAAAATATCTTTGTACAGTTAAGAATAGGGAATTGGCGGTCGCTTTATTTTAAAGTTTAAACCAGGTTAATTAACATGGCGGTTACGGGATGACATTATATCTCCGCGTGTCAGCAGGCAGTTCCTTCTGTGCATGCAGAGCGGCCAGCTCGGGGGGCAGTCGGTTGTACGGCAAGCATTCTTCGTACGCTTCTGGCCGAGTGATTTTTCTGATTCATTGACAATGCTAAAACGTTACTTCTGGTAGGCAGGGAGCTTGAACTTTCCCGTGCGTACCGTGGATGTATAAATCCTGACGACATCGTTGCGTTTACAGTTTATCACGCCGGTGTTTTCTTCGGAGAACGGCAGTTGGAGTATGTTGAAAGCAATCTGGATAAGGTCAGGGACATGCTGGCGGAGCTGGATGTGGCATAAGATGAATCTTAAATTAAATCTAAGTTAATGAAATTAAAAACAGAAAAAATGGGGGGGTGTTACAAAAGATTGATGGAGGAGGATCTGAAGGTAGATGCGTTCGTGCAGTAAAAATGCGGATAATGATAAATCCAGAGGGTGTTCGTACCATCCTCTGGATTTAAGTCCCGTGTTCAACTGATGCGGTAAACAAGTACCATCATCATGCCGTCTGGGGACTACTGTCTTGCCCGTTAAGGATCTCATCTCTTAACGAACAGGCTCTGAAGAAGTGGTGCCCGGACTCGGAATCGAACCAAGGACACGGGGATTTTCAATCCCCTGCTCTACCGACTGAGCTATCCGGGCAACGGGGCGCATTAAAACCGATTCGCTTCGTTTCGTCAACGAAATTTCTTCAAATCCATGCAGACTGCACAATCTATCACCAGATTGTTGGTATTGCACGCATTTTCAGGCAAAAAACGCGGTCCACGCGGCGGAAAGCGGCATCGCCAGGAGCAGGGCGGGGAGCATATTGACCACCGCAAACATCTTGATTCCGCAAATACGTAGACCGGTCGCCAGCAGCAGTAATCCGCCTACGGCACTAAAATCTGCCATCATCGCCGGGGTGGTGAGCGGTAAAATTAAGGCCGCGCAGGTGGCGAGCAATAGCTGGATAACCAACATAGGGGCGGAAATAACGGCGACGGCGACTCCCAGCGAGCAGGCGAAGATCATAGCTGTGAAGAAATCGAGAAACGATTTTGCGATGAGAATGCTCGGGTCGCCGGTCATGCCTTCATGCATCGCGCCGAAAATACCGGTTCCGCTGGCGCAAAAAAGAACAATAATGGCGACATAGTTCTGAATAAAGGTGTCGTGGACGGCTTTCTTCCCCGGTTTTTTAATCAGTTGCTGCGCTTTCGTCACCGTCGTGTTGATGCCTTTTTCCAGGTAACAAAACTCGCCGATAAGCGCGCCGATGATTGTCGCCAGAACCATCACCGGAAGGTTGGCGCATTTTATGACCAGTAAAATACCGATCCCCAGCGATGCCAGCCCGAAAATAGAGGTCATTGAGACACGAATCCGTTCCGGTAAACGCTGGCTGAGAAGCGCGCCAAGCACGCCTCCAGCTAAAACGGCGCTGGCGTTAATAAAAGGCCCGATTACCACAGTCGCTCCTGCTATTTGTTTTATCTGATTGCATTATTATGCCCTGAATATCACGCATTATGCGCGTTTGTTGGTGGCGCGTATGTCCGGGATTTGATCTTGCGCCCCCAGGGGAAAGGTGCCATGATTGCGCGAATTTTCTCCTGTTTGTACGGGGCAGCCTGGGATGACCATATTACCCTTACATCGCCTTCAACTTCGCCTTTCTGCGCGACGATTGCCCCTTTCTTTGATCTCCCTTCATTCTCTCACCATGCGGTGAGGGCAGCGCACGCTCACTGCGGGACAACAGTAAGATCAGAGGCTGTCTGCTTTTACTGATGTCTGGCGGTCGGAGCTGGTGACCAGTTTGACCCAACATTTCGTGGGGCAGGGTAATGTTACCTTGCCCGGGACTTCTATTCTCCCGAAACGGGTTTTTGCGCTTATGAAATCAATGAATATTGCCGCCAGTGGTGAACTGGTCTCCCGCCTGTCTACCCACCGCCATGTGGTGGCGCTGGACGGCACTGACTTTACTGATGTCGCGGCAGTCGTCATTACCGTTGCGGATAGTCGCAGCGGCATCCTGGCATTGCTTAAACGCACCGGTTTTCAGTTGCCGGTGTTTATTCTCTCTGACGATCATGTTGATGCGCCTGCCGGTGTTGAGGCGGTGATAAGCGGCAACGCGCAGGACTGGCTGGAACTGGAATCGGCCGCCTGCCGTTATGAAGAGAATCTGCTGCCGCCGTTTTATGACACGCTGACCCAGTATGTCGATATGGGTAACAGCACCTTTGCCTGCCCGGGCCATCAGCACGGTGAGTTTTTCAGAAAACACCCGGCCGGTCGGCATTTTTATGACTTCTTCGGCGAAAACCTCTTTCGGGCGGATATGTGCAACGCCGACGTAAAGCTGGGGGATCTGCTCATTCATGAGGGATCGGCCAAGCATGCGCAGAAGTTTGCGGCGAAAGTCTTTCATGCGGATAAAACGTATTTCGTGCTGAATGGCACCTCGGCGGCGAATAAAGTTGTGACCAACGCGCTGCTGACGCGCGGCGATCTGGTGCTGTTCGATCGTAACAACCATAAATCAAACCACCACGGGGCGTTGATTCAGGCGGGCGCCACGCCGGTCTATCTCGAAGCCGCGCGCAACCCGTTTGGTTTTATCGGCGGCATTGATGAGCACTGTTTTGACGAGGCATACCTGCGTGAGCAGATCCGCGAGGTCGCCCCGCAGAAAGCCGATCGGCCGCGCCCGTTTCGTCTGGCCGTCATTCAACTGGGGACGTATGACGGCACGATCTACAACGCCCGTCAGGTCATCGACAAAATCGGCAGTCTGTGTGATTACATCCTGTTTGACTCCGCCTGGGTCGGGTATGAACAATTTATTCCGATGATGGCGGACGGCTCGCCGCTGCTGCTGGAACTGAACGAAAACGATCCGGGAATTTTTGTTACGCAGTCGGTACACAAGCAGCAGGCTGGTTTCTCGCAAACCTCGCAGATTCACAAAAAGGACAACCACATTCGCGGTCAGGCGCGTTTTTGCCCGCACAAGCGCCTGAATAACGCCTTTATGCTGCATGCTTCCACCAGTCCGTTCTACCCGTTGTTTGCTGCGCTGGATGTCAATGCCAAAATCCATGAAGGGGAGAGCGGTCGCCGCCTGTGGGCAGAGTGCGTGGCGCTGGGCATTGAGGCGCGCAAGGCGATACTCGCCCGCTGCAAACTGCTTCAGCCATTCATTCCGCCGCTTGTGGACGGTAAACCGTGGCAGGATCATCCAACGGCACTGATTGCCAGCGATCGACGCTTCTTCAGTTTTGAACCCGGGGCGAAATGGCATGGCTTTGCAGGCTATGCGGAGGATCAGTATTTTGTCGATCCGTGCAAACTGCTGCTGACCACACCGGGCATTGATGCTGAAACCGGGCGCTATACCGACTTTGGTATCCCGGCCACCATTCTGGCGCACTATCTGCGTGAGAACGGCATCGTGCCGGAAAAGTGCGATCTCAACTCGATTTTGTTCCTGCTGACGCCTGCCGAAAGCGAAGCCAAAATGGCGCAACTGGTGGCGATGCTGGCCCAGTTCGAACAACATATCGAAGACGACACGCCGCTGGCGGATGTGCTGCCGACCATCTTTAACAAATATCCGGTACGTTACCGCGACTACACCCTGCGCCAGTTATGCCAGGAGATGCACGATCTGTACGTCAGTTTTGACGTGAAAGATCTGCAAAAAGCGATGTTCCGCAAAGAGAGCCTGCCTGCGGTGGCGATGAATCCGCAGGATGCCAATAGCGCTTTTATTCGCGGCGATGTTGAGTTAGTGCGTATTCGTGACGCTGAAGGGCGTATCGCGGCAGAAGGCGCGCTGCCATATCCACCGGGTGTGCTGTGCGTCGTGCCGGGCGAAGTGTGGGGTGGGGCGGTGCAGCGCTACTTCCTGGCGCTGGAAGAGGGCGTCAATTTGCTACCCGGCTTCTCGCCTGAGTTGCAGGGAGTTTACAGCGAAACTGATGCCGATGGGATTAAACGGCTGTATGGCTATGTGCTAAAATAAGTTCGCGTTATCCGGCCTACGGGGCGACTCCCTTGTAGGCCGGATAAGCATTAGCGCCATCCGGCGTAAAGATTAATGCGCGATAGTCTGCGCGCCTGCCGGAACGCGAACGTGTTTGTATTTAAACAGCGCCACGAACGCAAAGGCCAGAACCAGAGAGTAGCCTGCGAAAATCAGCCACACGGTCTGCCAGTCGGTAATCCCGTTCAGGGTGTAGTGTTCCACCACTTTACCGCTCACGACGCCGCCAAGGATACAACCGAAGCCGTTAGTCATCATCAGGAACATGCCCTGCGCACTGGCGCGGATTTCAGGGCGTACCTCTTTTTCCACAAACACCGAACCGGAGATGTTGAAGAAGTCGAAGGCGCAGCCGTAAACAATCATCGACAGAACCAGCAGCACGGTACCGAACGGCGTTGGGTCGCCATAAGCGAACAGGCCAAAGCGCAGCATCCAGGCCACGATACTGATCAGCATGACGTTCTTAATACCGTAACGGCTTAAGAAGAACGGAATGGTCAGAATGAACAGCGTCTCGGAAATTTGCGAAATCGACATCATGACCGAGGCATGCTGCACGATAAAGCTGCTGGCGAACAGCGGATCTTTATCAAAGCTGTGCAGGAAGGTGTTACCGAACATATTGGTAATTTGCAGCTCGGCGCCCAGCATCATGGAGAAGATAAAGAAAATCGCCATGCGTTTGTTTTTGAACAGCGCGAAAGCATCCAGCCCCAGCATTGAAGTCCAGCTCTGGTTCTTCTGCTGTCTGGCAACCGGAATGTGCGGCAGCGTAAGCGTAAACAGTACCAGAATGACGGAAAGCGCCGCGCCGATGTACAGCTGCATATGGCTCAGTTCAAAGCCAGAGAAGCTTACGCCCCACATCGCCATAATAAAGCCGATGGTGCCCCAGATACGAATAGGCGGGAAGTCGGTGACGATGTCCATCCCTGCGGATTGCAGGCGGTAGTAGGAGATGGTGTTGATCAACCCTAACGTTGGCATATAGGCCAGCGAGTTAAGCAAGATCACAAAGAACATGGCGCCTGGCGTGGTCACTTCGGCAGCCATGAACAATGTTGCAGCGCCAACGACGTGGCAAATGGCGTATACCCATTTCGCACTCAACCACTTGTCGGCCACAATCCCTAACAGCGTGGGCATAAAGACGGCGGCAATCCCCAGCGAGCTATACACAGCACCGATGGATGCACCGTCGAATTTAAGGGTGACAAACATATATGAGCCGAGGGTGGTAAGCCAGCTTCCCCACAGGCAGAACTGCAGAAAGGAGAGGACTTTCAGCTGCAGCTTAAGATTCATGTTAATTTCCTCACACCATATAGCGGATGGATGTTTTAAAAGGCACATTTGCCGTTGCAATATGATGTGATTCTATCAATGAGGAAAGGGTATTTTTTGTTACCTGTGACAAATATTTGCAAACAATTTCTAATTGCAAAGCAAAAGAGTGATGGAGTTAACACTTTTCGGCCTTCCCGCCCCAGTGCGATCGGGGGCGGGAACGGCGAGATTACTTCCTACGGTAGGATTTCTGGGTGGCATTGACCTTATACAGATAGCGACGCGATTCCGCAGAAGGATGCCGCGTGGTTAATGTCTGGTACACATCGCCCGGGGACATACTGTTGATGATGTTTGCCGCTTGAACCTTATCGTTAGAGAAAACGCGCAACACGCTGCCTGCACCGCCGTTATAAGCGGTGATCACCGCGTAACGACGCGATGTCGGATTATCAATGCCGCCTAAATAGACATTGTTGAGCATCGCCAGATAAGCGGTGCCAGTATCAATGTTGCTGGCAGGATCGAACAGGAAACTGCGGTCTGGCGTGCCCGATTTCCCCTGTGAACGGAATACGTCCTTCCCGGCGGTGTGCTGTACCACCTGCATCAGCCCCAGCGCGTCGGAACGGCTGACCGCATACGGGTTGAAAGAGGACTCGGTTTGCATAATTGCCAGAATCAGCGACTCATCGACGCCGTATTTGCGTGCGGCCTGGCGAACCATGCCAACATATTTATGCGCACGTTTATCCAGGTGGTTTGGCACCAGATTGATCGTCACGCTGTAGATGATGCGCAGACCGTTACTGCGACTCTTAAGACGCGTTTTCAGCAGATAGTCAGCGAAGTTGGTTGCGCGTCCCTCCCAGCGAATGGGTTGCCCGGTATTATCGACCACCTGACCATACAGGAACGGCTCTCTGGAGATCTGAATATCATCGACGTCGGAGTAGAGGTCGACCGAGCCGGGATCGTCGCCCATTAACAGCGTCTTGATGATCGCGCGACGCAGGTGCGCGGCGGGCTCTGTTCCGGCAATGGTTTCGACGGTGATCGTACCGTCGTCAAAGTTGATGTGGCTGCGGGTCTGATACTGGTCAGTGTACTTCACGTAGTCCTTCGGACCCGCGATCAACACTTCCTTGAACCCCCACAGATTCTCAATGTTATGGGCAAACTGCCCCATCAGAATATCAAAACCGTTGGTATCCTTGACCCAGGCTTCGTTATAGGTATCGCCTTTTTTGGTCGAACTGGAGCAGGAGATGAGCAACGGCGCAACAAGAGCAAGCGCGAAAAATTTTTTCATCATTCCGGGAGTGCGTGTTGTGTTTGTTGTTGTATCGTTTTGCCGGATGGCGGTGCAAGCACCTTATCCGGCCTACGAGATTGCCAGCAAGAGATGCTTATTTTTTCTCTTCCGGCGTATAGCCTTCAATATGCACGTCTTTCCCTTCAAACAGGAAGTTGATCATCTCCTGCTCCAGCAGTTTGCGGTGCTCGACGTTCATCATGTTGAGTTTCTTTTCGTTGATCAGCATGGTTTGCTTATGCTGCCACTGCGCCCACGCTTCTTTAGAGATCTCGTTGTAGATGCGTTTCCCCAGTTCGCCCGGGTACAGCTGAAAATCCTGGCCTTCCGCTTCACGTTGCAGGAAAGTACAAAAAATGGTTCTGCTCATAAAAAATCCTCTTTATCGACCGGGGTGCTCAAACCGGCGCGCCGGTACGTAACTGCTGTAACAAACGCTCCACGGGGGCCGCCAGTCCGACCGACGGCGGTTGCGCTAAGTTATACCAGAGCGCGTTGCCTTCATCCATGCACTCGGTGAATGAAGACACGGGAAGCCACATAGGCACAATATCTAAGTGGAAATGGCTAAACGTGTGGCGAAAAGCATTAAGTTGACTGAGATTATCGGCCTGAATATGCCGTTGCGCCAGCCACTGACGCAAGCCATCTTCATCTTCAAACTGAGGAAAACAGTATAATCCGCCCCATAAGCCGCTCGGCGGACGCTGCGCCAGAAACACGTCGTCATTATGCTGCAACAGCAAAAAATAGCCTGTACGCTCCGGCAGCGTCTGTTTTGGCTTCTTGCCGGGGTACAGCGACCAGCTCTCGTTCGCGGCGGCAACGCAGCCATTCTGGAGCGGGCACAGCGAACATTTCGGCCTGGAGCGCGTACACACCATAGCGCCTAAATCCATCATCGCCTGGTTAAAACGCGCCACGCCGTTGGCAGGCGTAACCTGCTCGCTCAGATCCCACAGCCGTTTCTCAACCTCTTTTTTCCCCGGCCAGCCGCTGACAGCATAGCAGCGTGCCAGCACGCGTTTAACATTGCCGTCGAGAATCGGAAAATGTTTATCCAAAGAGAGCGAGAGAACCGCGCCGGCGGTGGAGCGGCCTACGCCGGGCAGGGCGGCGACCTCGTCGAACGTTTCCGGGAACCGGCCGCCGTGCAGCGTCGCCACCTGTTGCGCCGCCTTATGCAGATTGCGCGCGCGGGCGTAGTAGCCGAGGCCCGTCCACAAATGCAGAACCTCATCCAGCGGCGCGTTGGCTAAATCCGTCACCGTTGGAAAGTGCGACATAAAACGTTCGAAATAGGGGATAACTGTCGCAACCTGCGTCTGTTGCAACATCACTTCCGAGAGCCATACTTTGTAGGGCGTCTTGTCAATTTGCCAGGGCAGGGTTTTCCGCCCGTATTTATCGTACCAGCCCAAAACCTGAGCCGAAAATTGAGACGCTTGCATGGTCACCGCTTTAAAATTGCTGGGGGCAAGATTGCAGCACAGAGGCAACGAGGTGTAAACCGGAACTTTCCTGTGATCACTCTCTTCCTTTACTTGCATCCGGCAACTAACTTTGGATAATGCCCGTTTTCGGAACTCAATCACAAGCAGACTTAACTTTTATGAAGAACGACGTCATTTCACCGGAATTTGATGAAAACGGCCGCCCGTTGCGCCGAATTCGTAGCTTTGTTCGTCGCCAGGGGCGACTGACGAAAGGGCAGGAACACGCGCTGGAAAACTACTGGCCGGTGATGGGCGTTGAATTCAGCGAAGAACCGGTGGATTTCGCCACGCTGTTTGGCCGCGACGCGCCGGTTACGCTTGAGATTGGTTTTGGTATGGGCGCCTCGCTGGTCGCGATGGCGAAAGCCCGCCCGGAACAAAATTTCCTCGGTATTGAAGTGCATTCGCCTGGCGTTGGCGCATGTCTGGCGTCTGCGCACGAAGAAGGCGTCGGGAACCTGCGTGTGATGTGTCATGACGCGGTTGAAGTGCTGCATAAAATGATTCCTGACAATTCTTTATCGATGGTTCAGCTCTTTTTCCCTGACCCGTGGCATAAAGCGCGTCATAATAAACGCCGTATCGTTCAGGTTCCGTTTGCCGAACTGGTGAAAAGCAAACTGAAGCTGGGCGGTGTGTTCCATATGGCGACCGACTGGGAAGCCTATGCGGAGCATATGCTGGAAGTGATGTCCTCCATCGACGGGTATAAAAACCTGTCAGAGAGTAACGATTATGTACCGCGCCCGGAATCGCGCCCGGTAACCAAATTTGAACAACGTGGTCATCGTCTTGGCCACGGCGTATGGGACTTAATGTTCGAGAGGGTGAAATAATGGCAAAGAACCGTAGTCGTCGTCTGCGTAAAAAAATGCATATCGACGAATTCCAGGAATTAGGGTTTTCGGTTGCATGGCGTTTCCCGGAAGGCACTTCTGAAGAGCAGGTTGATAAAATTGTCGATGACTTTATCAATGACGTTATTGAGCCAAATAAACTGGCGTTTGACGGCAGCGGTTATCTGTCCTGGGAAGGGCTGATCTGCATGCAGGAAATCGGCAAATGCACCGAAGAACATCAGGCGATTGTGCGTAAGTGGCTGGAAGAACACAAACTTGAAGACGTGCGCACCAGCGAACTTTTCGACGTTTGGTGGGACTAATAAAGCATACGGGGCCAGCATTTGCTGGCCCGATTTGTCTTGAGGGAAAGTTATGATGCGCAAAACGCTGCTGGCGGCAGTTCTTTCGTTGACGGCGATGGCCGCACACGCAGATTATCAATGCAGCGTCACTCCGCGTGACGATGTGATTCTTAGCCCGCAAACGGTTCAGGTAAAAGGCGAAAACGGCAACCTGGTGATCGCGCCGGACGGCAATGTGATGTTTAACGGCAAACAGTACACCCTTAGCGCCGCGCAGCGCGAACAGGCGAAAGATTACCAGGCGGAATTGCGCAGCGCGCTGCCGTGGATCGATGAGGGCGCCAGAAGCCGCGTCGAGAAAGGCCGCGTGGCGCTGGATAAAATCATCGCGCAGGAAGTGGGCGAAAGCAGCAATATGCGTGGTCGATTGACCAAACTTGATGCGCAACTGAAAGAGCAGATGAACCGCATCATTGAGCATCGTACTGACGGCCTGACCTTCCACTACAAGGCGATTGATCAGGTGCGCGCCGACGGCCAGCAGCTGGTGAATCAGGCGATGGGCGGCATTTTGCAGGACAGCATTAACGAAATGGGCGCGAAAGCGGTGCTTAAAGGCGGCGGTAATCCGTTGCAGGGCGTGCTGGGTAGCCTCGGTGGTCTGCAAACGTCGATTCAGAACGAATGGAAGAATCAGGAAAAAGACTTCCAGCAGTTCGGCAAAGATGTGTGCAGTCGCGTTGTGACGCTGGAAGACAGCCGCAAAGCGCTGGTGAGCAGCCTGAAATAAAACTCTTGTCTATGGCACAGCGCCTGCTGTGCCGTTTTATGTTGTCATACCCCGCCGTTTTGATATCCATCTCTAAAAACCACAAACGTAAAAAGATATTTATCTGGTTAATTGGAAGACGTCACATTATTCATCTTCGACATTGGGATAATGCGTCAAATTTACGTAACTGGAGAAATAACATGGAGTTTTTCAGGAAAACGGTACTCGCCGCTCTGGTAATGGGTTGCAGCGGCGCGGCGCTGGCTTTGCCGAATGTCACTATTCTGGCGACCGGGGGAACCATTGCCGGTGGCGGTGACTCCGCGACAAAATCAAATTATACGGCGGGTAAAGTTGGCGTCGAAAGCCTGGTGGACGCGGTGCCTCAGTTAAAGGATATCGCAGTTGTAAAAGGTGAGCAGGTCGTCAACATCGGTTCGCAGGATATGAACGATGAAGTCTGGTTAACGCTGGCGAAGAAAATCAACACCGACTGCGATAGCACCGACGGCTTCGTGATCACCCACGGTACTGATACGATGGAAGAGACGGCTTATTTCCTCGACCTGACCGTCAAGTGTAATAAACCGGTAGTGCTGGTCGGGGCGATGCGTCCGTCCACGTCAATGAGCGCAGACGGCCCGTTCAACCTCTATAACGCCGTGGTCACTGCGGCGGATAAAGCGTCCGCGAATCGCGGCGTACTGGTGGTGATGAACGACACTGTGCTGGACGGCCGTGACGTCACCAAGACCAATACCACCGATGTCGCCACCTTCAAGTCTGTGAATTACGGGCCGCTGGGCTACATTCACAACGGTAAAATCGATTATCAGCGTACGCCAGCGCGCAAGCACACCACTTCCACGCCGTTTGACGTTTCTAAGCTGACTGAGCTGCCGAAAGTCGGGATTATTTATAACTACGCGAATGCGTCCGATCTGCCGGCGAAAGCGCTGGTGGATGCGGGTTACGAAGGGATTGTGAGCGCGGGCGTGGGTAACGGCAACCTGTACAAAACGGTTTTCGATACGCTGGCGACTGCTGCGCATAAAGGCACGGTTGTCGTGCGTTCTTCTCGTGTACCGACTGGCGCCACCACGCAGGATGCTGAAGTCGATGACGCGAAATACGGGTTTGTCGCTTCCGGTTCGTTGAACCCGCAAAAAGCGCGCGTGCTGTTGCAACTGGCGCTGACGCAAACCAAAGATCCGCAACAGATCCAGACGATGTTTAATCAGTATTAATCGGTGAAGGTGGCTGCGCTTATCGCCCTAACCCTGTAGGCCTGATCAGCGCAGCGCCATCAGGCAATTTGCCGGATGGCGGCTCAAGGCCTTATCCGGCCTACATCTTCACCCGCCATCACTCCGCCAGAAACAGCTCCAGAAGGGAGTTTAAAAACAGCTTGCCGTGTTGGGTAATCTGCCAGTGCTGCTCGCATTCGGTGAGATACCCCTGGGCGATGGCCTCATCGAGCTGCTCACGAATTACCGCTTCGGCAAGCCCAGTATACTGCGTAAACTCCGCCCGGGGAGCCGCTTCCAGTAACCGAAAACGGTTCATAAAGAACTCAAACGGCTTGTCGGCCTGTTCGACATCACGCTGGCTTTCCAGATAGCGCCCCTGCATATAACCGCGCGGGTGACGCGTTTTGGTGGTGCGCAGGATGCGCCCGTCCGGGAAGGTCACTTTACCGTGCGCGCCGCAGCCAATTCCGAGGTAATCGCCAAAGCGCCAGTAGTTCAGATTGTGCTGACACTGATAACCCGGCCTGGCATACGCGGAGGTTTCGTACTGCTGATAACCCGCCGCCGTCAGCAACTGGTGGCCTTGCTCGAAGATATCCCACAGCGCGTCATCGTCTGGCAATACCGGCGGGCGTGAGCCGAACAGCGTGTTAGGTTCGATAGTCAACTGATACCACGACAGATGCGGCGGATTGAGCGCGATAGCCTGGCGCAGGTCGCCCAGCGCCTCTTCCAGCGTTTGATCCGGCAGGCCGTGCATCAGGTCCAGGTTGAAGCTGCGCAGCCCCAGACTGCTCGCCAGATTCGCTGCCCGCTTCGCCTCTTCCGGGCCGTGAATGCGCCCGAGGCGTTTTAGCTTCGGTTCACTAAAACTCTGCACGCCGATGGAGATACGGTTTACCCCGGCGCGTTGGTAATCAACGAAACGGTCGGCCTCTACCGTCCCCGGATTCGCCTCCATCGTGATTTCTGCATCCGCCGCCAGCGGCAGGCGCGCCCGCACGCCGTCCAGCAGCGTTTGCATTGCCGGGCCTGAGAGCAGGCTCGGCGTACCGCCGCCAATAAAAATGGTCTTTACTTCGCGTCCCTGCGCATATGCCACGTTGGTATCGAGATCGCTCAGCAGGTGCTGAACATAATCATCGTGCGGCACTTCGCCTTTCAGCGCATGCGAGTTGAAATCGCAGTACGGGCATTTCTGCACGCACCACGGGATGTGAATATAAAGACTCAGCGGCGGCAGCTTAACCATTGCGTAAGGCGTCCAGCAGCAGCTTCAGCGCCTGCCCACGGTGGGAGATCGCGCTTTTTTCTTCACGGGTTAACTCAGCTGCCGTTTTCCCTTCCGACGGAACAAAGAAAATAGGGTCATAGCCGAAACCGCCATTGCCCGCCGCTTCGCGGGTAATCATTCCTGGCCAGCTTCCGTGGCACACCAGCGGCGTCGGGTCTTCTGCATGGCGCATGTAGACCAGCACGCAGTGGAAACGCGCCTGGCGCTTCTCATCCGGCACCTCCCGCAGGGTATGCAGCAGTTTTTCCAGGTTACGCTGGTCGGTGGCGTCTTCGCCGGAATAACGGGCGGAGTAAATACCCGGCGCGCCGCCCAGCGCATCAACGGCCAGGCCGGAGTCGTCGGCAATGGCGGGCAGACCGGTAGCTTTTGCGGCATGACGCGCTTTCAGGATCGCATTTTCGATGAACGTCAGACCGGTCTCTTCGACTGAGTCAACGCCCAGTTCGGTTTGCGCGATGACATCAAGCCCAAAATCGCTCAACAGTGAGGCAAGCTCACGCACTTTACCGGCATTGCCGGTAGCGAGGACAACTTTTTGCATAGGATACCTAATCAGTTAACGCCGCGATTTCTGGCGGGATCAGTTGCGGATGAATGATTTTAACCTGTTTGTGGCGGCCCAGTTCGCCCTTTTCAATGACGACCTGGCTTTTCGCCACGCGGAATTGTTTGCCAAGAAACTTCACCAGATGGCTGTTGGCCTGGCCATCAACCGGCGGGGCGGTAATGGCGACTTTCACTTCGTCGCCATGTAAACCCACAATACTGTCACGGCTGGCTTTCGGCTGAATATAGAGCCGTAAAATCAGACCGTCAGCGCAGGGTGTAACGGCACTCATAGCGCCATCCACAGCCCCGGCAGCAGCATATTGCCTGTCGCCTGTAAGACTTCAGCGATGCCCATGTTGATAACATACAGCAGCAGAACCAGGATCATCGGCGAGAAGTCGATGCCGCCCATCGAAGGGAGCAGACGACGAATCGGGCGCAGCAAAGGGTCCGCCAGTTGAAGCAGAACGTATTCAATCGGGCTGCGGCCCTGGCTCACCCAGCTCATGATCGCCATCACCAGCAGTACCCAGAAAATCAGCAGGCCGATGGTTTTCAGGACGATAAGTATGGCGGCGATCCAGATAATCGGCTGGAACGTCACGACCATGAAAAGCACTATCGCTTTGATAAAGCTAAGAATAAATGCCAACAGCATGGAGGCGCTATCAATCGGCCCCATTGGCGGAATAATACGACGCAGCGGCCCGATAATGGGTTGAGTCGCTTTCACCACAAACTGTGAGAAAGGGTTGTAAAAATCACAGCGAGCCCACTGCATCCATACGCGCAACAATAGCACCATGGTATACAGTTCAATTACCGTTGAGAGCAGGAAGGTCAACGTCTTCATGGCGTTCCTCAGTTTTCCTTAATTTTTTGTGTAATCACGCGCACCAAAAATAGCGGTGCCGATGCGCACCATCGTGCTACCTGCCGCAATTGCGGCGTCCATATCATCCGACATACCCAGAGAAAGGGTATCAACGCCAGGATAGCGCGTTTTCAGCCCGGCAAATGCTACAGCCATTTGGCGTGCAACTTCAAACTGCCTTACATAATCTGACTCAGGGGCGGGGATCGCCATCAGTCCGCGCAGCCTGATACCGGGAAGCTCAACCACGCTTGCCGCCAGAGCGTCCAGTTCCGTAAGCGGAATCCCGGACTTGCTGTTCTCATCGCTGATATTAATTTGAATCAGCACGTTCAGCGGCGGCAGACCTGCCGGGCGCTGTTCGCTCAGACGGGCGGCGATACGCAGACGATCGATCGTATGGCACCAGTCAAAATGCTCTGCCACCAGACGACTTTTGTTGGACTGCAAGGGGCCAATAAAGTGCCATTGCAGCCCTTCGACGCCGCTTTCTTTGAAGTGGCGAATTTTCTCTACCCCTTCCTGAACATAGTTTTCGCCAAACGCCCGCTGCCCGACCGCGATGGCTTCTGCGATGGCGCTCGCAGGCTTGGTTTTACTCACTGCAAGCAGCGTAACTTCTTCTGAAGACCGCCCGCAACGCGTCGCGGCGGCTGAGATTTTGTCCCGGACATGTGCCAGGTTATGCGCGATATCGTTCATTTTCCGAGGATGTACGTATGGATATGGAAGAAATAGTGGCCCTTAGTGTAAAGCATAACGTCTCGGATCTACACCTGTGCAACGCATGGCCTGCGCGCTGGCGTAAACGGGGAAAAGTGGAAATAGCCCCGTTTAGCAGCCCGAATGTCGAGGTTTTGCTGTCACAATGGCTTAACGACGCGCAGCGCCGGGCGTGGCAGGCGGATGGTCAGCTCGATTTTGCGGTGTCGCTGCCGGGCGAACTGCGGTTACGCGCCAGCGCTTTTCATCACGAGCAGGGCGCATCGCTGGCGCTGCGGTTGCTGCCCACTACGTGCCCGCAACTGGACGCGCTCCAGACGCCTGCCGCGCTACCCGCGCTCCTTGGCGGCGAGAACGGACTGATTCTGGTGACCGGGGCGACGGGAAGCGGGAAATCCACCACGCTGGCGGCAATGGTGGAATACCTCAACCAGCATCTCGATGGTCATATTCTGACGCTGGAAGATCCTATTGAGTACCGCCATACCAGCCAGCGCTGCCTGATTCAGCAGAGGGAGGTTGGCGTACACTGCCGCTCCTTTGCCGCCGGGTTACGCGCTGCACTGCGTGAAGACCCGGATGTGATTTTATTAGGCGAACTGCGCGACAGTGAGACCATTCGCCTGGCGCTGACGGCGGCGGAAACGGGGCATCTGGTTCTGGCGACGCTACATACGCGCGGCGCGGCACAGGCGGTAGAGCGGCTGGTTGACTCCTTTCCGGCGCAGGAGAAAGATCCGGTACGCAGTCAACTTGCGGGCAGCCTGCGCGCCGTGTTGTCGCAGAAGCTGGAAACCGACAGGCAGGACGGACGCGTGGCGTTATTCGAACTGCTCATCAACACGCCAGCGGTTGGCAATCTTATTCGGGAGGGGAAAATCCACCAGTTGCCCGGCGTTATTCAGACCAGCCAACAGGCGGGGATGCAGACGTTTGCCCAGAGTCAGCAACAGCGGCAGGCGCAGGGCAGGCTTTAGCGAACGGTTGTGCCGGATGGCGGCCGATGGCCTTATCCGGCCTACAAGCGTGCCCGTAGGCCTGATAAGCGAAGCGCCATCAGGCAATTCGCTTCAATAACCCTGCTCGAAATAGCTTTCGAGGATGATGACGGCCGAGGCAGAATCCACTTTGCCTTTGTTGAGTGCGCGATAACCGCCCTGTTCAAACAGGCCAGAGCGCGCTTCTACGGTGCTGAGGCGTTCGTCATGCAGCGTAACCGGTACGCCAAAACGGCCATGAATGCGGTTGGCGAACTTGCGGGCGCGAGCGGTGAGGGGCTGCTCTGTGCCATCCATATTGAGCGGTAGCCCGACAATAATTTCATCCGGCTGCCACTCTTTCAGCAAACGCTCGATAATGTTCCAGTCTGGCGTTCCGTCCTGCGCTTTTATCGCTGGCAGTGCACGGGCGGTGCCGGTGATGCGCTGTCCTATCGCTACGCCGATACTTTTGGTGCCGAAATCAAATGCGAGTAAGGTTCCGCTCATCAGGCATGCCCCGCCACGCCAGGCATGGTCAGAATATCAATTCCGATTAATTTGGCCGCGTCGCGCCAGCGGTCGGCAATCGGCGTTTTGAACAGAATATTGAGATCGGCAGGGGCCGTGAGCCAGGCATTATCCATCAGCTCTTGCTCCAGTTGACCTTTATCCCATGATGAATAACCCAGCGCCACCAGCACCTCAGAGGGTTGCTCCGGTGTGCCTAACGTCTCCAGCACGTCGCGGGATGTGGTGATCACCGTATTGTCAGAAATGCGAATACTGGACGAAAAGCGGGAGGGCGGAGTATGTAAAATAAATCCCCGATCTTCCGCCAGCGGCCCGCCGAGCATTACGGCTTTATCCAGACGAATCGCCGGATCGCGCGGTTCAGGCGTAATCTTCAGTTTTTCCAGAATCCCTTCAATCTGTAGATTTTCCAGAGGCTTATTAATGATAATCCCCATTGCGCCATCTTCATTGTGTTCGCAAATGTACACCACGGAGCGGCGGAAAATTGGGTCCTGGAGAGCAGGCATGGCAATAAGAAAGTGATGCTGTAAATTCATTGTCAGAGGTTCTGTATCCGGGTTCAAAAAAGCAACAGCGTCCAGTATGTGGGGAAAGCGCGAAGATGTCACCCTCTGAAAATAGCTTTGCCGGATGGCAGTTTCGTCTTATCCGGCCTGTGGGGTGAAATTCCAGGCCGGATAAGACGCGAAGGCGTCGTCATCCGGCAACTAATTTACTTCTGCAAACGCGCCTCAATGGCATCCATCAGCATTCCGGTAATCGAAACCGGGAACTCCGCTTCAATTTCACGAATACAGGTGGGGCTGGTGACGTTAATTTCCGTCAGACGATCGCCGATGATATCCAGACCCACAAAAATCAGCCCTTTCGCTTTCAGGGTTGGGCCAATGCGGCGGGCGATTTCCCAGTCGCTGTCGGTAAGCGGGCGTGGTTCGCCGCGACCACCGGCCGCCAGGTTGCCACGGGTCTCGCCGCCCTGCGGAATCCGCGCCAGGCAGTACGGAACGGGTTCGCCGTCAACAACCAGCACGCGTTTGTCGCCGTCTTTAATGGCAGGCAGGTAGTTCTGCGCCATGCAATAGCGGGTGCCATGCTCGGTCAGCGTTTCGGCGATCACGCCGAGGTTGGGGTCGCCTTCCTTCACGCGGAAGATAGACGCGCCGCCCATGCCGTCCAGCGGCTTGAGAATGATGTCGCTGTGCTTCTGCCAGAAGGCTTTCAGCTGCGCTTTGTTGCGCGTGACCAGCGTTTCCGGCGTCAGGTCGGAGAACCAGGCGGTGAACAGTTTTTCGTTGCAGTCGCGCAGGCTCTGGGGCTTATTGACGATCAGCGTGCCTTTCTCTTCCGCGCGCTCCAGAATATAAGTGGCGTAGATAAATTCGGTATCGAACGGCGGATCTTTACGCATCAGGATGACGTCCAGATCGGCCAGCGGCAGATCCTGCTCGTCGTTGAACGTATACCAGTTGTCATAGTTCTGCTCTACGCTCAGGGTACGCGCGCGGGCGCGAGCCTCACCGTTGATCAAATACAGATCGGCCATCTCCATGTAATGAAGTTCGTAGCCACGACGTTGTGCTTCCAGCAGCATAGCGAAGCTGGAATCTTTCTTGATGTTGATGCTTGCGATGGGGTCCATCACGATGCCGAGCTTGATCATTGTTCTTCTCCGTTAGCCCAGATCGCCAAAACGCACCTGTAGCGCGGTAATGGCGGTGAGCGCAGTTGTCTCAGTACGCAGAACGCGAGGTCCTAACAGGATATCAGTAAACTGGTAGCGGGCGGTCATGGCGATTTCATCTGCCGACAAACCGCCTTCCGGGCCAATCAACAGGCGTACGCGCTCCACGGGGAGCGGCAGGGTGTTGATACTGGCGCTGGCGCGCGGGTGAAGGTTCAGTTTCAGCCCCTCGTCCTGCTCGGCGCACCAGGCTTCCAGATCCATTGCCGGGCGAATTTCCGGCACCCGGTTACGACCGCACTGTTCGCAGGCGGCAATAGCGATTTTTTGCCACTGCTGGCGCTTCTTGTTCAGACGTTCGCTGTCCAGTTTAACGCCGCAGCGCTCAGAAAAAAGTGGCGTAATGAGGCTTACACCCAGTTCGATCGATTTCTGGATAGTGAATTCCATTTTTTCGCCGCGCGACATCACCTGGCCGAGGTGAATATGCAGCGGGGATTCACGATCGTCGAGGGTGCCGCTGAGCACTTTTACATCGACGCTTTTTTTGCTGGCGTTGGTTATCTCGGCGTCAAACACCTGATTGCTGCCGTCAAACAACTGGAGCGCCTGGCCTGGCCCCATACGCAGCACGCGTCCGATATGGTTGGCGGCGTCTTCACACAGGGAGAACTGGCTGCCGGATGTGATGGGTTCAGGGTGATAAATGCGGGGAATGCGCATAATAGAAAAATCCGCGTCATCTCCCCACGCCATCTGATTGCGTGGGGCAGGGTTAAAAATATTCCCGCTAGTGTAGGTTAGCTCTTTTGCGCCTGGCAAGCGCGTTGCACGTATGGATTGTGGTTCCCTTGTACCCTGGCGATGCGTTCGTCGCGCTCGCACTCCCAGTCCGTGACCGGATACAGCTTGTTCCAGGCGTTGAAAAGCTGCGTTTGCTGACGGGAGAGCGTCAGATTGTACTGATCGCGCATATAAAAGTAGGTACGGGCGATCGCACCACGGGCGCGAGCAGGCGGTTCGGCGATTTTTTCCTTGAAATTGACCTTCATGGCGCACTGGCCGTACTGACCTTCGCCGCCATTCCACTGGCTGTACATGAAGTTGCCGCGATCGCCATTCACCTCGCCGACGGCGGGTTGCAGATTGTGCATGTCGCTCTCCATCTTGCGGTAGACAGGATCTTTCGCACAGTTTTTTCGCCCGCCGTCCTGCCAGCACTGACGCTGGTGGCCGAACTGCCAGGCGGGTACGACGTGTTCCCATTCAATGCGGCTGGCGCGGTTTTCATTTTTTCGGACTTTATAGCCGCAGGAGGCGAGATCCACGACGCCTTTTTTACCCTGCCAGTTAATTTTACACCCGCAGTAGAAATCGCCGGGAACATCGGCATTGACTTTTACCCCGGCGGTTTTGGCCTGAGAAAAACTGTTGATGCCTGTAGCCAGCACCTGCCCTGAGAGCATCATCGCCAACAACGCTGCGGCAAAAGAGAAATTACGGTACATCACGAACTCCGTGTCAAAACGAGCCCGCAACGTAGCGAAAGTTGTTCTTGTATGCAATCAGGCAGATCAGAAAAGTTCCTGATTATTCTGGCGATTATTCAGCAATAAGCGGTTCGCCGCAGTGAACGCAGCGGTAGGTGGCTTCACCACGCACGATGCGATTATGGCGGCGCACGGTGAGCTGATGCTGCTGGCATTTACAGCGGTAGGTAAAGGTATTGCGGCGAACGGATTGCAGTTCAAACTGATGCGTGCGTCTGGCAGGGACGCCCAGTACGCTTTCCATCATCCATTTCCACTCTTTGCCGTGCGGCGCAACCCGGCCAAAATGCTTCCAGACCAGCAAATGCGCCAGTTCGTGCGGCACGACTTCATTGACGAACGCGTCGACGTTTTCCATCAATAGCACAGGATTGAGACGGATTTCGTAGGTTTGTAGCCATGCTGTTCCCGCGGCAGTTCCACGTTGTTGATAAACCAGCCTGGGTTCCGGGTAATGACGTTCCAGTTTGAGATTGGCCTGGGCGAGTTTTTCCCGCAGGCTGCGCATGACGGCTTGCTGGACAGCGATAGGGAGACGGGAGGTTTTCATAACGACAGAGGATAATGGGAGGTGATGGAGACTGCAAGAGGGACGCTTCACCCCGCTAAGTTTTGCCGGATGGCGGCCGACAAACCGCGCTGCGTTCAACTGAGTGCAGTAGGCCCGATAAGCTTACGCCATCGGGCACTTACCGCTAATTATCAGCGTTAGTTGTGAGCGCCGATTTCGCGCAGCTTACGGCCTTTCATCAGGTTACGTTCAATGTGTTCCAGAGAGACGTGTTTGGTTTCAGGAACCAGCCAGATGGTCAGGATGATGAAGAACAGGTTCAGACCGGCATAGACCCAGAAGGTGTTTGCGTTGCCCAGCGTGTTGAGCATGGTCAGGAACGTTGCGCCGACGATCATATTGGCGATCCAGTTGGTGGCGGTAGAGCAGGTGATACCGAAATCGCGGCCTTTCAGCGGCTGAATTTCAGAGCACAGTACCCAAATCAGTGGGCCGGCGCTCATTGCGAACCCGATGATAAACATCAGCAGCATGGCGATAGCGAAGTATTGCGCTGACGGCGAGTGAATGCCGATATGCATCATGGTGCCGAGAGTGCCCATGCCGATAGCCATGACCAGGAAGCCCAGCGTCAGCGTTGGTTTACGCCCCCAGCGGTCTACCAGGCCGATAGCGATAAAGGTGGCCAGCACGTTCGTCAGACCAACGATAACGGTGCCCCACATCTGCTCGGTGGTATTGGTATAACCTGCCAGTTCAAAGATTTTCGGCGCGTAGTACATGATGACGTTCATCCCGGTGAACTGTTGCATCACCTGCAAAAGCACCCCGAGGAACACCGCGCGACGGAAGTTGCTGTTCTCTTTAAACAGCGCCCAGCCGCTCTGTTTTACTTGCAGACTTTCACGGATCTCATCCAGCTCGCGTTTGGCTTCTGCGCTGGTATCACGCAGGCGCAGCAGTACGCGTTCGGCATCAATAAAGCGACGTTTCGCCGCGAACCAGCGCGGGCTGTCCGGCAGGAAGAACACGCCGATCAGCAGCAGAATGGCCGGAATGATGATCACGCCCAGCATCCAGCGCCATGCGCCGCTGTAGCTGAACGCGGTATCAGACAGATAGGCGCCAAGAATACCGATGGTGATCATCAACTGGTACATGGAGATCATACTGCCGCGAATTTTCTCCGGCGCGATCTCAGACAGGTACAGCGGGGCGGTGTAGGACGCGACGCCAACGGCCAGGCCTAACAGCACGCGGGAAACGATCAGCACCTCAACGTTAGGCGCGGCGGCGGAAAACAGCGAACCGGCCACAAACAGGATCGCGCCGATCATCAGGCTTTTCTTACGACCTAATTTGAAGGAGAGCCAGCCGCTGCCGACGGCACCGACGGCGGCGCCGAACATCATCGAACTGACCACCCACTCCTGAGTGTGCGCGGTAATCTGGAATTCGTCAGTGATGAAGGGTAAAGCACCGGCGATAACGCCGATATCCAGGCCAAAAAGTAATCCTGCCAGGGCTGCAAGAAAGCAGACAAAAAATGTCATGGCCTTGTTTGAACGCCCCTGTTTTTTATTGTCAGGCATGATGCCTCCGGTTGGGTTGCCAGTTTTGTTGATGCTAAGGGTAGGTGAGTGGCCCGCAAAAATATGTGATTAGAATCACGTTAGTGTAATCGTTTACACTAACATTTGATGGTGAAAGTAATTAATGCTTTGAAAACATAGAGGTAAGTGAGGCGGTTTGTATCGCGAATACGCACATTTAAGACTTAACTGAAAAAAATGTAACGTCAGAAGAAAAACGATCATGAAAAAGGATTATTTTCAACGCGTGGCTTATAGAATGGAGGGTAAACGGTTTCATTAATCGCCGGGTGACGGCTATGCCAAAACGACAGAACCCGTAGGCCCGTGCAAGCGAAGCGACTCCGGGCAAAAGATGCGCGCACAAATACAAAAGGCCAGCACGAGGCTGGCCTTAAAAAAACAACGTCAGTAAATTACTTCAGACCTGCGGCATCACGCAGCAGCTGCGCTTTGTCGGTTTTTTCCCACGGGAAATGTTCGCGGCCAAAGTGACCGTATGCAGCGGTTTCTTTGTAGATCGGGTGCAGCAGATCCAGCATCTGAATCAGGCCGTACGGACGCAGGTCAAAGAACTCGCGTACCAGCAGGGTCAGCTGTTCAGAAGGCACTTTTTCAGTACCGAAGGTTTCAACCATGATAGAGGTCGGTTCAGCCACGCCGATAGCGTAAGAAACCTGAATCTCACAACGGTCAGCCAGACCTGCGGCAACGATGTTTTTCGCAACATAACGCGCGGCGTAGGCTGCGGAACGGTCAACCTTAGACGGGTCCTTACCGGAGAATGCGCCGCCGCCGTGACGCGCCATACCGCCGTAGGTATCCACGATAATCTTACGACCGGTCAGACCACAGTCGCCCATCGGGCCGCCGATAACAAAACGACCGGTTGGGTTGATGAAGAATTTCGTCGACGCGTTCAGCCATTCTGACGGCAGGATCGGCTTGATGATCTCTTCCATCACCGCTTCCTGAAGCGATTTCTGGTCAATTTCTTCAGCGTGCTGAGTAGACAGCACTACCGCGTCGATGCCGACAATTTTGCCGTCGTCATACTGGAAAGTGACCTGGCTTTTCGCATCCGGGCGCAGCCACGGCAGCGTGCCGTTTTTACGCACTTCAGCCTGACGCTGCACCAGACGGTGCGCGTAGGTGATCGGCGCTGGCATCAGCACGTCAGTTTCATTGGTCGCGTAACCGAACATCAGGCCCTGGTCGCCCGCGCCCTGTTCCAGCGGATCGGCACGGTCAACGCCCTGGTTGATATCCGGGGACTGTTTGCCGATAGCGCTCAGCACGGCGCAAGAGTTGGCGTCAAAGCCCATGTCGGAATGCACATAGCCAATCTCACGGACCGTGTTACGGGTGATCTCTTCGATATCAACCCATGCGCTGGTCGTGATCTCACCGCCAACTAAAACCATACCGGTTTTAACGTAGGTTTCGCATGCGACGCGCGCTTTCGGATCCTGTTCCAGGATCGCATCCAGCACGGCATCAGAGATTTGGTCAGCAATTTTGTCAGGATGCCCTTCTGATACGGACTCGGACGTAAAAAGGTGTTTTGCCATGTTTTATTTCACCTAAGGAGAATTTGGTTAGCTCAAACTGTTGTGTGGAATAGCCAAAGCAGAGGATTCTACCAAGGCTTGCAGGTTGATGACACTGGCAGTCTGAGTGTTAATCAGTATGGATGGATTAACATCTGGATGGCTATTTTAGGTCACTTCTTCACCCGATTTCCAGTTTTTTTTGAATCAACTCCCGTTGCGTTGAAAACACGACTGGAAATTTTTCAGGACACTGCTGGCAATGTGCGCATTTATGCTTTGCATTTTTCCCCTCTTGTCGGTATAAAACGCGGCGCGCGGCTCATACTAAAAAGCACACGACGGATTCCTCGTGTCGCCACTTCCAGCCGGGCTAAAACGTTGCTTTGGCTTAGAGGCTTGTCTTACGGGGCGGCCGTGGAGGTGATACGAGATAATGAACCGTTGTATTCTGCTGAATCTGTCGCACCGTTCTGGTGTGCGCATGTCCCCCGCAATCTGCATCTCTGCTTTGCATACCTGCCGATGTTATACCCATCTCGGCGCTTCTCAGGACTCCAGAGCCGGTCGGTAACGGAAGACTGAACAAGGGCGCTCTTGTTGAAACAAGAGTTTTCTCGTGGTTTCGCCGAACCGTCATACTTAAGTTCGGTTACGTGTTTTACAATGATATGAAAAAGAAACCGGTCGCGCAGGCGGAGTGTCAGCACTATCTGCTGGAAAATACGTCTGTTTATGGGTTGTTATCGCGTCTACGGATTGCGATAGTAGTCAACTGTTTTACACTTGTTAATAAAATTTGAGGTTCGCTATGTCTGACGACATGTCTATGGGTTCGCCTTCGTCAGCAGGCGAACAGGGTGTACTACGCTCCATGCAGGAGGTTGCAATGAGCTCCCAGGAAGCCAGCAAGATGCTGCGTACTTACAATATTGCCTGGTGGGGCAATAACTACTACGACGTCAACGAACTGGGACACATCAGCGTGTGCCCGGACCCTGACGTCCCTCAGGCGCGCGTCGATCTCGCCAAACTGGTGAAAGCTCGCGAAGCGCAAGGCCAGCGTCTGCCTGCGTTGTTCTGCTTCCCGCAGATCCTGCAACACCGTCTGCGCTCCATTAACGCGGCGTTTAAACGCGCGCGTGAATCCTACGGTTATAACGGCGACTACTTCCTCGTTTATCCGATCAAGGTCAACCAGCACCGTCGGGTGATCGAATCGCTGATTCACTCCGGCGAACCGCTGGGGCTGGAAGCCGGTTCGAAGGCGGAGTTGATGGCGGTTCTGGCGCACGCCGGAATGACCCGCAGCGTGATCGTCTGTAACGGCTACAAAGACCGTGAATACATCCGTCTGGCGCTGATTGGCGAAAAGATGGGCCACAAGGTCTACCTGGTCATCGAGAAGATGTCAGAAATCGCTATCGTGCTGGATGAAGCCGAGCGTCTGAACGTGATCCCGCGTCTGGGCGTGCGTGCGCGTCTGGCCTCGCAGGGTTCCGGTAAATGGCAGTCTTCCGGCGGCGAAAAATCCAAATTCGGCCTGGCGGCGACGCAGGTGCTGCAACTGGTTGAAACCCTGCGTGAAGCCGGGCGACTGGACAGCCTGCAACTGCTGCACTTCCACCTTGGCTCGCAGATGGCGAATATCCGCGACATTGCCACTGGCGTGCGCGAATCCGCCCGTTTCTACGTTGAATTGCATAAGCTGGGCGTCAACATTCAGTGTTTCGACGTCGGCGGCGGTCTGGGCGTGGATTACGAAGGAACCCGCTCGCAGTCTGATTGCTCCGTGAACTACGGCCTGAACGAATACGCCAACAACATCATCTGGGCGATTGGCGACGCGTGTGAAGAACACGGTCTGCCGCACCCAACGGTGATCACCGAGTCTGGCCGTGCGGTAACTGCGCACCATACCGTGCTGGTATCGAACATCATCGGCGTGGAGCGTAACGAATATACCGTGCCCACCGCGCCTGCCGACGACGCGCCGCGCGCGTTGCAGAGCATGTGGGAAACCTGGCAGGAGATGCACGAACCGGGCACCCGTCGCTCGCTGCGTGAATGGCTGCACGACAGCCAGATGGACCTGCACGACATTCACATTGGCTACTCTTCCGGGACGTTCAGTTTGCAGGAACGCGCCTGGGCGGAACAGCTCTACCTGAGCATGTGCCACGAAGTACAGAAACAGCTGGACCCGCAGAACCGTGCGCATCGTCCGATCATCGATGAGTTGCAGGAGCGTATGGCGGACAAAATGTACGTCAACTTCTCGCTGTTCCAGTCAATGCCGGATGCGTGGGGTATCGATCAACTGTTCCCGGTGCTGCCGCTGGAAGGGCTGGATCAGGTGCCTGAGCGTCGCGCGGTGCTGCTGGATATCACCTGTGATTCCGATGGCGCGATCGATCACTACATCGACGGTGACGGCATCGCCACCACTATGCCGATGCCGGAGTACGATCCAGAGAACCCGCCGATGCTCGGTTTCTTTATGGTCGGCGCCTATCAGGAGATCCTTGGCAACATGCACAACCTGTTCGGCGACACCGAAGCGGTTGACGTGTTTGTCTTCCCGGATGGCAGCGTGGAAGTTGAGCTGTCTGACGAAGGGGACACCGTGGCGGATATGCTGCAATACGTACAGCTCGATCCGAACACGCTGCTGACCCACTTCCGCGATCAGGTGAAACAGACTGGTCTGGACGATGCGCTGCAACAGCAGTTCCTCGAAGAGTTTGAGACGGGGCTGTACGGGTACACTTACCTGGAAGACGAGTAGCCGCTGATGCCCGGTGGCGCTGCGCTTACCGGGCCTACGAATGTAGGCCGGATACGGCGAAGCCGCCATCCGGCAGAATGCTATACTCACTTGAACCCGTATGAATTAACGGCGATAATTCGCCCCAATAAGCGATTTACGAATCAATCCCTTCCTCGTCGGGTTTAACGACGCGGAGGGGATTTTTTTTCATCTGTTTTTAATGTATCGACTTTAAAAGAGGTCAGGACATGAGCACTTTAGGTCATCAGTACGATAACTCCCTGGTTTCCAACGCCTTTGGCTTTCTGCGTCTGCCGCTGAATTTCCAGCCTTATGACAGCGACGCCGACTGGGTTATCACCGGCGTACCGTTTGATATGGCGACTTCCGGTCGTGCGGGCGGCCGCCACGGCCCGGCGGCAATCCGTCAGGTTTCCACTAACCTGGCCTGGGAGCACAACCGCTTCCCGTGGAACTTCGACATGCGCGAGCGTCTGAACGTTGTGGACTGTGGTGACCTGGTCTATGCGTTTGGCGACGCGCGCGAGATGAGTGAAAAATTGCAGGCGCATGCGGAGAAACTGTTGTCAGCCGGTAAACGTATGCTCTCCTTCGGCGGCGACCACTTCGTGACCCTGCCGCTGCTGCGCGCTCATGCAAAGCACTTTGGCAAAATGGCGCTGGTGCATTTTGACGCGCATACCGACACTTACGCGAACGGCTGCGAGTTTGACCACGGCACCATGTTCTACACTGCGCCGAAAGAGGGGTTGATTGACCCGAACCACTCCGTGCAGATTGGTATTCGTACTGAATTTGATAAAGACAACGGTTTCACCGTGCTGGATGCCTGCCAGGTGAACGATCGCGGCGTGGATGACATCATCGCGCAGGTTAATCAGATCGTTGGCGATATGCCGGTCTACCTGACCTTTGATATCGACTGTCTGGACCCGGCGTTCGCACCGGGCACAGGGACGCCGGTGATCGGCGGCCTGACTTCCGATCGCGCTATTAAACTGGTGCGCGGTCTGAAAGATCTGAACATCGTCGGGATGGACGTAGTGGAAGTGGCTCCGGCTTATGACCAGTCCGAAATCACCGCGCTGGCTGCGGCGACCCTGGCGCTGGAAATGCTCTACATTCAGGCGGCGAAAAAAGGCGAATAAGTGCTTCCCCCTCTCCGTCATCAGGAGAGGGGTTTTAACTTAAAAGATGTTAAACGGATATTCCACGTAAGCGCGAATCTCGTTGCCGCTGACGTTATAGTCGCTGGCGTTGCTGGACACGCGTAATACGGAATAGCGCAGCTTCAGTTTCAGGTCTTTTGCCATGCCGTCCTGAACCTGGTATTGCACCTGGTTGAACCACTCGTGCTCTTTGCCGTTGCTGGTTGCCGATGTTTTGATGTTATCGCCGCGAACATAAGCGGTTGTCCAGCTCAGCCCCGGTAAACCGAGACCGGCAAAATCCAGTCCATATGACGCCTGCCAGGAACGTTCGTCTTCACCGTTAAAATCAGACCAGTAAGAGTTCGCCAGCCAGATGGTGTTGCCGCCATCGCCGACGCCGCCCTGATCGCGATAGCTGCCGTAGTGATAACCGGTGCTGCCGCTGCTTTGCTGATACGCCACTTTAAAGGTATGAATATCCCAGATATAACTTGCCGCCAGGCTCCAGATGCTGTTGCTGCGGCCAGTATTCAGGCTATCGGCGTAACCGGAATCCAGACGTGAGTTGTAGCCGTTAAAGTCCAGCACCAGCTGCTGTCCGGTGCTGAAAGGCTGTTTGAAGTTCAGCCCCAGATACTGTTTGTTCAGCACATCTTCGACGTGCGAGGCATACAGGGCGCCGCTGAACTGATCGTTAAACTGGTAGCTCGCGCCGCCGAAAGAGAGGCTTTTCAGGCCGCTGTTGTGGCGGTCGTCGCTTTTGCGCTGCTCGTCGGTGAAATAACCGGCATTAATTTCCAGACCGTCGATCTCTCTGGAGGTCAACATGGTGCCGGTGAAGCTTTCAAACAGCAGACGGGAATCGTCGGCGTAGACGATCGGGAGCTGCGGACGCTGGTTGCCGTAGCTCAGGACGGTGTTGGAGATGCGCATTTTGGCGGTTGCGCCAAATTTTGCCAGATCGGATTTCGCGCGGCCGTCGCTGTCTTGTTTGAAGAAGTCGATACCGCCTGCGCCACTGCGGCCACGGCCGCCGTCCAGACGCACGCCATACTGCGCAATACCGTCAACGCCAAAGCCGATCAGACCTTCGGTATAGCCGGATTCAAAGGTGGCGACAATGCCCTGGCCCCATTCGGCTTTGTCCTGTACGCCGCCCTGATAGTCGCGGTTAATCCAGGCGTTGCGTAAAAAGAGATTTAAATGGCTGTCATTAACAAAACCCTGGCTGTCGGATTGTTGGCTGGCAATGGCAGGCAATGCGGCGAATAAACTTAATGCGATTAACGATATTTCTTTTTTCACTGAGGGAACTTCTCTTTATGGATAATATCAAATTGAATTGCTGCGTTACGGATAGTTACCTGAATAATTATTGATTGCAAACATTTTGTGACAAAGGCTTACAGCCGTTGGCGTACCGGCCATATTGGGGCTGGACTATTTTATATTTTGTCTGCGGCGTTAAAAGAAGTGATAAAACATGCCGGGGAATATAAATACTAAAATAATCCTCTATCAGAGAATAAAACGTCGAATATATCGCTACTGTTTATATTCTGATATTTAACGTTCTGTGCGCTTAAGTTATCAATTTATGCGTTATAAGAATGGGGTAATTACCATTTGAGCGCTATTCTGTCTGCCGGGAGAATATTTAGCCAGGAAGATTGTTTCCGTTCACCTGATGTTCAACATTCCTCTGAAAACTCAGTACTCGTGAACGTGCAAGGGAGGCTCGCCGCCGCCTCCCTTGCAACCCAGGCTCTCCGGCAAGGAAAATCGCCGCTGCGCGGTTCATTCGCCTTATTCTGTCTGCCTTTCGGGTCGGGGCCGAGCCTGCGTCCCGGCAGGCCGTCCCCTCCGCCCGCGTCCTTGCGGGCGGACCCGGTCAGCCGTCAACGTCTCATCGATTTTCAGCCGGAACAGGGGCATTGCTGCAATGCTCTGATTTTC